>CBDTVD010000094.1:0-6616 GCA_965363965.1 uncultured bacterium | reverse complement strand
ATTTCAGCAACATCGTCAACAGGAACGATATCCCTGGTGTCCGCATTTACGGCCCAGGCGCAGGCATTGCCCAGGACCTGGAGCCTGAATACATCGCCATCAGCCCCGACAGCAAAACAGCTTATGTTACCCTGCAGGAAAACAACGCAGTGGCCAGCATAGACCTCGCCGCCAAAAGACTCGGCAAACCTGTCAGCCTGGGATACAAAGACCACAGCAAGGCTGGCAATGGCTTTGATGCCAGCGACAAAAACACCGCAATCGATATCAAAACCTGGCCCGTGTTAGGCATGTATCAGCCCGATGGCATTGCTGCTTTTCAGGCTGGCGGTGTAACCTATTATGTTACTGCCAACGAGGGCGACGCACGCGAATACACAGGATTCACCGAGCATGGCCGAATCAAAGATCAGATTTTGAGCCCTGATTATTACACTGTTACCGAGGTTGCTGAGTATAAAGATGAAACCACCCTGGGCCGGCTGAACATCACCCTGTATAATGACATGGATGGCGATGTGTTTACCGATACTTTCTTCAGCTTTGGTGCCCGCAGTTTCAGCGTGCTGAAAGCTGGGCAGATTATTTATGACAGCGGCGACAAACTGGAGCAGTTTTTCAGCACAAACTATCCCGATTACTTCAACGTATCCAACAACAACAACACCAAGAAAAATCGGAGCGATGACAAAGGCCCTGAGCCCGAAAGCGTTGTTACCGGAAAAATCGGCGATTCTACTTACATCTTTGTAGGACTCGAGCGCCAGAGCGGCATCATGGTCTATGCCTATGCCAATAATGCCACCGAGGCCCAGATAATGGCCGGCCCCCGCTTTGTTGCCTATCTGAATAACAGAGACTACACCAAAGACACCGAGAAAGACAGCCTCAGCGGCGACCTGGGCCCTGAAGGATTGACCTTTGTGAGCAAGGACAACAGCCCAACCGGCAGCAGCCTGCTGATTGTCGGCAATGAGATCAGCGGCTCAGTAACCGTGTGGAACCTGACTGACGTGGTAGCCGGCATTGGCAGCAAAGCCGCACCCCTGGCAAAACTCACATTTGATGCCCAGGCGCAGGAACTCCGCACCGATGCTGTCGAAACCCTGCGTGTCTTTGATCTGGAGGGCCGCGAGGTTCTGCAGGGCCGCAGCAGTGTCAGCACTCGCGGCCTGGTGCCCGGTGTCTATGTCGCTCAGGCGGAAGGCGCTGTACTGCGCTTTATGGTGAGGTAAGCCCTCGGCAAATAAAATCATTGGCTGGCACGGTTCAATTGCCAGCATCACAATATCCAAGCGCCCCCCTCACCATCCTTGATTTGGTGAGGGGGTTTTTTTGTGCCTGGCCAGTTGGGGTGATGCTGACCATTGACTCCGCCGCATCATCGCAGACCGCCTTGAAAAAATCAGCAGCCCCTTATTTCCCCCCGCCCCGATAACTTTGCAATCCATATGGGGCAAACAACATGAGGGTTGCGGTAATTGGTGCGACAGGGCTGGTGGGGCAAGCCATGCTGAAGGTGCTGGCAGAGCGAAAATTCCCCGTCAGCGAACTGCTGCCAGCCGCCAGCGATCGCTCGGCGGGCAGAAGAGTGGCATTTGACGGTCGAGACGAAAATCTGCTGACGATGGAAGAGGCCCTGGCCGCCGAGCCGGATATTGCCCTGTTCAGCGCCGGCGCCGATGTCAGCCTGCAATGGGCGCCGCGCTTTGCCAAGTCGGGCTGCTATGTAATTGACAACTCGAGTGCATGGCGCATGGCCGAAGGGGTGCCGCTGGTGGTGCCGGAAGTAAATGAGCAGGCCCTGGCCAAAGAGCAGCACATCGTTGCCAACCCCAATTGCAGCACCATCCAGCTGGTGATGGCCCTCAAGCCTCTGCAGGACCGCTATGGCCTCGGGCGAGTAGTGGTGTCCACTTACCAGAGCGTTACGGGCACTGGCCTGGTCGGCGTATCGCAGCTGATGGCCGAGCGCAGGGGCGAAATCAATCGCGAGGCGTATAAGCACCTGATAGACCAGAACTGCATCCCCCAGATAGATGACTTTACATCAGACGGCAGCACCAAGGAGGAAGAGAAGGTGAAAAATGAATCGCGGAAAATCCTCGGCTTGCCAGGGCTGAAAATCAACTGCACGGCAGTGCGGGTGCCCACCATCGGCGGCCATGCTGAAAGTGTAAACATCCAGCTGATGAAGCCTTTTGAAATCGAGGAGGTGCGCAGCCTGCTGCGTGCCCAGCGCGGCGTGGTGGTGCAGGACGACCCCGACCATCAGCATTACCCCATGCCTGCCTATGTGCAGAACAGGGATGAAGTGTTCATCGGCCGAATCAGGCACGATGACAGCATAGAAAACGGCCTTGCCATGTGGATTGTAGCCGACAATCTGCGCAAAGGGGCAGCCACCAACGCTGTGCAGATTGCAGAGGCAATTGAGCGCAAAGGCTGGGCTGATTAATTGAGCCTGTAGGGCACGGCCATCACAAACTCGGGGATTTCCACCTCAAACTCGGTGCCGTCGCTCATTCGGCGCATTTCATAAAAACCATGCATCTTGCCCAGCTCGCTCTGCAGGTCACAGGCGCTGATGTACTCATATTTTTCATTGGGCTGAATAATGGGCTGCTGGCCAACCACACCATCTCCCTCCACCTCTCGTTTGTTCCAGTTGCTGTCGGTTATGTACCAGTGCCTGCGCATCAGCTGCACCGTCACCTCGCCGTGGTTTTGGATGGTGATGCGATAATAGAAGATGTGGCGCATCAGTTCAGGGTGGCTTCCTTTCTCTTCATAAAAGGTTTCGACACTGACGCTGACATCGTTGGTGATTGCGGTAGTCATCTTGGCTGCTGAGTTTTTGTTCTGGTTTAAGGGGAGGGTGTCATTTTTCGATGATTAAGACGCTGGCAGCGCCTGGGCGGTTGCCGCTTGCCAGCCTGGCAGTGCGGACAATGGGCCGAAGGTAGGGGACAGCAGTTTTAACAATCAGGTTGGTTTTGGGCGATTTCTTACCGGTTCAATTTGGTTTTAGGGTTAACGGCCCTTTTCTGCTGATTGTTGTTATTTTGATGAACGTGCTGGCACCTTGGGGTAAACAAAGGCTGCCATCAGCCGCCTATCGCATATACGGTGGGCAGGCCCTTCAGGTTTGGCGGATCTTTTCGCCAGCCCTCTGCGCGGCGGGTGCGCACCCAGCCGCCAGGGTGGGTCAGCGCACAGCCGATTGTCAGCAGGGCGTTGGCCGGCAGGGCATTGATCAGGGACTCGAACATGGCCAGGTTGCGATATGGCGTCTCCATAAAAAGCTGAGTATAGCCTTTTTTTGCCGCCTCCATCAGTTCCCTGATTACCCTGGTTCTGTCAGGTTCCCTGCCAGGCAGGTAACCATTAAACGTGAATCGCTGGCCGCCCATCCCTGATGCCATCAATGTCAGCAGAATGCTGCTGGGGCCTGGCAGCGGCACCACTTCAATGCCGTTGCGGTGCGCCATTTCCACCAGTGATGCCCCAGGGTCGGCGATGCCTGGGCAACCTGCATCGGTCATCAGGCCCGTATCGCCGAGTTTCAGCCATTGGCCGAGTTCTTCAATCTCGGCTTTGCTGCTGTGCTCATCCAGCACCCGCATCTCAATTTCATCATATGGAGCATTGCGGCCGACTGTTTTCAGCAGTCTGCGTGCAGCTTTTGGGCTTTCGACCGCAAAACGATTGAGCGCGCGGAGCTGCTGGTGCACAATGGCCGGCAGCAGGTCGGCATCATCATGCCCCAGGGTGTTGGGCAGCAGATAGAGTGATGGCATGGGGGCAAAGTTCGGCCCGCTGACCATTCTGCATCCTTTACGTTTTCTTCACCCAGGCCATCGCATCCTCGATGTTGTCGAAGAATTCATACTCCAGCGGCAGGGGGCTTTCAATTCGGCTGAGCATCCTGTCCATGGCCATCCGGTTAAAAATGTCGGTGGATACCACAGTCGCTGACCTTGTAATCTTGCTGATTTTCAGGGCCTCGGGCAGTGCCACCTCATTCACCCAATCCTGGTCGGCGGGGCGAATGGCTTTCATGTTGGTGTTGTCCGATACGGCCAGCAGCACATCATGTTTCCTCAGCAAATCAATGCCCGCATTCACGGCCTCGCGATACTGGTCGCTGTTGGCGAATCCTTTCCAGGTGGTCAGGCTGAGCTTGTCCTCAGGAATGTACTCGATTGTAACGTATGGCCGCTCGAAAAAAATCATTGGTTGGTGTTAATGGCTAAATCAAAAAATGGCGGGGCAAATCAATGGCGCCCGCTTCAGCATCATAAAAAATACAAGCCCGCTTGAAAAGCTGTTCATCGTGGCCGATTTTTGGGGCATTGCCAGGCAAAGGGGCAAATTTAGGTGATTTTTGCGCCATGCCGACCCCTTTATAACGCATAAAGAATGAAAGTGTTGGCATGGTGTGCCAAGATACCCCCCGCTCATAGCCAAATGCCTCAGCTGTGCCTCAGATAGTTTTGATGCAGGGGGCAGGGGTCAAATTATCTTTGCTTGCAGAAATTTTAGGAATGAAGAGCTCACTGTATACCAGCAGCAAAACTTTCCGGCAGCTGATGGGCAATGGAATTGAATACTACAGCCAAAGCAATTCGGTGCTGGCCAAAAACATTGCCCAGGATTACAGCGAGTGGGATGAACGGGCCATCAGCCGGCGGCAGGCGCATATGGCATCGGTTGCCAAAGGCATTTGGTGCATCCCTGCCCTGCAATAAGGTGGTGATGTTTGATTCACATGCCCCAATTAACTTCGCCCGCAGTTTGCACAGCCCCGTGGTGGGCCGGCCAGCACTGCAGCAATGCCTGAAAGCAGCAAAGGAAAATTCATCAATAGGGAGCTTAGCTGGCTCGCCTTTAATGAGCGTGTGCTGCAGGAAGCTGACGATGAAAGCGTGCCCCTGCTGGAGCGCATCAAGTTCCTGGGGATTTTCAGCAGCAACAGGGACGAGTTTTTTCGGGTGCGTGTGGCCAGCCTCCGCCGCATGGCCGAGCTCGGCAGCAAGGGGGCTGGCCTCTATGGCGGAAGCCCGCAGCGGATACTCAGCCTGATACAGGAAAGAGTAGTGGAGCAGCGGCAGCGGTTCGATAACATTTTCGATAAAGTGCTCACCCTGCTGGAAGCCGAGAATGTGCACATGGTGAACGAGCGGCAGCTGACCGCCGACCAGGGCGCTTTTGTGCGTACCTATTTTCATGACATCATCAGGCCCAGCCTGGTGCCCATTATGCTGGATGCCGCCCCAGGCTTCCCCGACCTGCGCGACGAACTGATTTACCTGGCCATAAAACTGAGTGTGGCAGCCAAACCAGGGGAGTTTACCTATGCAATCATGGAACTGCCCACCATCAGCCACAGCCGATTTTTGGTGCTGCCCCCGCAGGGCGAAAGCCAGTATATCATCCTGATTGATGACGTCATCCGCTTTTGCCTGGATGAGGTGTTTGCCATTTTTATTTATGACCATTATCAGGCTTACACCATAAAAATGACCCGCGATGCCGAGCTGGAAATTGATGATGATGTAACCGAGGGCATGCTGCAGAAAATGAGCAAAAGCCTGAAGCAGCGCCGCAAGGGAAAACCCGTGCGATTTATTTATGATGAGCAGATGCCAAAGGAAATGCGTGAGCACCTGATGCGCAGTGCAGGAATCCGCAAGGCCGATAACATCATCGCCGGGGGCAGATATCACAACTTCAAGGATTTTATCCGCTTCCCCAAAGTCGGCCCGCCGCACCTCACGTATAAAATTCGGCCAAGCATGGCGCACCGGGACATCCACAGCTATAGCCCCCTGTTTAAACTGATCAGGGAAAAAGACCTGCTGCTGCACTACCCATACCACAGTTTCGACCACTTTATCGACTTTTTGCGCGAGGCAGCCATAGACCCAAAGGTGGTTACCATCCGCATGACCATGTATCGGCTGGCGCAAAACAGCAAAATCATCAATGCCCTTGTAAACGCCATCCGCAACGGCAAGCAGGTTACCGCCGTGGTTGAGCTCCGCGCCCGCTTTGATGAGGAGGCCAACATCCAGTGGGCCACCACCCTGCGTGATGAGGGGGCAAAAGTGATATATGGCGTAACCGGCCTCAAGGTGCACGCCAAATTGCTGCATGTTACACGAAAAGACCGGCGAAAGCTGATCCAATATGCCCACATCGGCACTGGAAATTTTAATGAGGCAACTGCCAGCCTCTACAGCGACCACAGCCTGTTCACCGCCAATCAGGAAATTGCAGGGGATGTCGGGGCCGTGTTTGATTTTTTCGAGAATAACCTTCGCATCCCTCAGCCCAAGCATCTGATGATTTCACCCTTCACCATGCGCACCAGCTTTGAGGCATTGGTTGAAGCCGAAATGCGCATCGCCCGCCGGGGCCAGCCAGCCAGCCTCCAGTTGAAAATGAACAGCCTGGTGGATGAAAAAATGATCAACCTGCTCTATGCCGCCAGCAAGGCAGGGGTGCAGATTGACCTGGTCATCAGGGGCGTTTGCAGCCTGCGCCCAGGCGTGGAGGGCCTGAGTGAAAACAGCCGCGCATTCAGCATTGTGGACAGGTATCTGGAGCACAG
>CBDTVD010000093.1:0-6618 GCA_965363965.1 uncultured bacterium | reverse complement strand
GGGCTTCCTCCACCCCGACACCTACTCGTTCCAGCGCGGAGCCAAAGAGGAGGAGGTGTTGACGAAGATGGTCGCTCGCACGCTCGAGGAGTTCCAGCGCGCCGAGGCCGCCAAGAAGCCGGGCATCAAGCTCAGCCTGCTGGGCATATTGGGGGAGCCTGACCGGAATGCAAGCATCGCATTTGAGTTTCCCGTAGGCAAAATCACCAGCCTCACCATTCAGCCGGGGTTTATCTATCAATCTTTCAGGGTCGACCAATCAAGCCCCTACTTCATTCAGCGAGACCTGAAACTGAATGGCAAGGAGCTGAATGCCGTGATGCGGATGGAACTCCGCCGATACTGGCTGCCGAAAATAAACAGGACAGCGCAGCTGGAAGGGAAAGCTGTCGCCTATCGGAGCCTGATGGCCAGCTATACGGTGGCCAATTACATAGCCAGCTATAAAATTGCCCAGGGATATGAGCGAGATTCAAGCAACGACATCTATGCCACCGAAATTGACAGCGGAGGCTACGCGGCAGTGCAGCAGAGCCTGGGCCTGCATGTGCTGCTGGGCAGGCAGAGCATCCAATGGTGGGGCCTGACATTCGATTATTATGCAGGCATAGGCATCAGGGCGTTTATCAGCAAGCAAGACCCGATTATCCGAGGGGCGCTGTATCCAGGAGCCGACCCTGAGGGCAGCCGGCGAAACTCGAGCTATTACTATGTCTTTGACAAAGAATTCACTGTCAGGCCCAGCCTTCAATTGGGGGTGAGGCTGGGATACTCTTTCTGACCCATTGCCGCTGATGGGGCCATCTTTGCCGTGAGATGACCGACCGCAATCGCCAGCCAAACGCACTGGCAAACTCAACCAGCCCCTATCTGCTGCAGCATGCCTACAATCCGGTGGCATGGCAGCCCTGGAGCCGCGAAATCTGGCAGCAGGCCATAAGTGCGGACAAACTGGTAATCGTCAGCATCGGATACAGTGCATGCCACTGGTGCCACGTGATGGAACGCGAAACTTTTGAGGATGATGCGGCAGCCGCCCTGATGAATGCCCATTTCATCAGCATAAAAGTGGACAGGGAAGAGCGCCCCGATGTGGACAGCGTGTATATGGATGCTGCCACCATGATGCACGGCCACGGCGGCTGGCCCCTGAATGTGGTGTGCCTGCCTGATGGCCGGCCCGTTTATGCAGGCACTTACTTTCCCAAAGCCCGCTGGATGGGCCTGCTGAAGGAATTGGCATTGGGCTATAAAACGGGGCCGCAGAAATACATTGAATATGCAGAGAAACTCACCAGCGGGCTGGGTGCACTCAGTTCCCCAATCACCGATGGGTGGGACAATCCTGATTTGGCGAAGGTGGCCATACAGGCCTATGCCAGCCAGGCAGCCATGTTCGACCCTGAATGGGGCGGCTATGGCCGCGCACCCAAGTTCCCCATGCCATCGCTCTATCAGTTTTTGATGACACTCGGCACAGAGGAATCGCTTGCCCATGTCGAACTCACCCTCGACAGAATGGCCGAGGGCGGCATCTATGATCAGATAGGCGGCGGCTTTGCCCGATACAGCGTTGACGGGGAATGGCGGGTGCCGCACTTTGAAAAAATGCTGTATGACAATGCCCAGCTCATCAGCCTGTATTCGAGAGCGTGGGCAAGGTGGAAAAAGCCCCGCTATCGTCAGGTGGCAGAGGAATCAATTGCCTTTTGCAAACGCGAGCTGGGCAATAGCCTCGGCGGATATTTCGCTGCACTGGATGCCGACAGCGAGGGGGTTGAGGGCAAGTTCTATGTATGGACACTCGCTGAATTGAAAGGCTTGCTTACAAAATCAGAATTTGAGGAAGCCCAGCGTGTTTTCGGTTTGGGAAAAGAGGCTGACTGGGAGCATGGCAACCAGGTATTGCAGCGGGTGGCAGAGCCGCGAGACCCTGCCGAATTCGGCCGCATCTGCCAGAGATTGCTCGAGATGCGAAATGATAGAAAGGTGCGCCCAGCACTCGACAATAAATTGCTGCTGAACTGGAATGCCCTCATGCTCACCGCACTTGCTGATGCTGGCCGAACCCTTGGCAATGCTGAGTACATCAGGGAGGCAGAGCGGCTATGCGGCTACATGTCGGCGACGTTTGTCAAAGAAGGCAAGGCTTATCACACCCCTGCCGAATCGCCATCGCCAATAGCAGGGTTTGCTGAAGATGTGCTGGCCTTCGCCGCCGGTTTACTGTCACTATACCAGGCGACAGGGGCTGAAGAGCACGCACTCGCCGCCAAAAAATGGCTGACCCAGGCACTCGATAATTTCAGCGATGAAAATGGAGAGTTTGTTTATAGCACAGGGCCCGATACAGAACTCATCTTGCGCAAACGCGAGCTTCAGGATAACGTCATCCCCTGCGCCAACAGCGTGCTGGCCAATGTGCTGGTGGGCCTGGGCACACTTTTCGGCGATGAAGAATGGCTGAATCGGGCACGAAAAATCATTCAGACCCAAGCGCCCATCATTGCAGAGCATGGGCTGTACCATGCTCACTGGGCATCGGCCGCCCTTTCACTGGGCATGGGCGGGCCGTGGGAAATAGCCGTGGCAGGGCAGTTGGCCGAGGAATGGGCCGAGGAACTGCGAGCAAGCCCCGCAGGAAATCGGCTGGTGATGACTGCTGGCGATGCCAGCACCCTCCCGCTCCTCAGCGGCAAATCAGCCCCTGAAGGAGAAACGGTAATCTACGTCTGCCGAAATCGCACCTGCAGCCTGCCGCAGAGCAGTGTGGCCCAGGCTGAAGCCCTGATGGCAAAGGGCTGATTGGCAGCCCTGTTTTAATCAGGGATTCTCTGCGTTGCTGTCCTCGGTTGTGCTGGTGTTGTCGGCAGGCAGCAGCGTGGGCAGCACCTGGTCGAATGGCGGAACGCGATACCCCACAAAGGCATTCTGATAACCAGTAACTTTCGCTTTAATCAGGTCGCTGAGGGTTTTGTTGCCCTCATTCAGTGCGGTCTGATAAACGATGTACATGCCATAGAGGGTACGCTCAATATCCGTCCGCACCTGATTTTTCATCTCGGCACTCAGCGGCTGATAATAATCGAGTTCCTGGGTGAATACTCGGGTCAGGTCCTCGCTTAGTTTGTTGGCTTTTTCCTTTGCCCCCGCTTCGCTGTAGGTCTGCACAAGGGGCAGCATATAGAAGTCATAAGGCAGCTGACGCTGGGGCAGCACTTCCTGACATTTGTCGAGCACTGCTATTGCTTTGTCTTTTTTGCCCTCGGCAAGCAGCTGGGCGGCCAGCCTGCCCATCACCCCGCGCAGGTTGTTGGCCTGCCGCGCCATCACGTAATCCATCAGCAGAATTTTGTCACCATCCATGTTTCCCCAGCGGAACTTGTTCATCACGTTGTCGTACATGATATCACCGTCCAGGGCGATTTCACTGTTGGCACCTGCCGACTGGTCGCCGGTGCGATAAGGCACCAGGTGATAAGTAAGCCCCTCCTGACGCATGTATCCGCCGAGGCTGAGGTATTCATTCGGCCCGCTGGTTACGCTGAAATAGACATTTATGGGCCAGCCATTGGCGGCGTTGGTAGCCAAAAAGTCCAGCAGCATCACATCGCCTTTCAGCAGGCTGTTGCGGTTGATGCTGAACTCCAGATTTTTTACTATTTTATCCTCCATCCCAGCAGGCACCAGCCCGCGCTTGATTACCGCATCGCGGTCAATGGGGATGATGAAGTTGCGCACGGGCAGATAAGGCACATTCTGCCCGCTCTGCATCTGCAAGCGGCTCGATGGGTCCTTGCTGCCAATGAATTTGATCACATCCAGCAGGTTATATCGGGCCGATTGGTTGAAGGTGCCGCTGCCGCTGTTGTAAATCAGATAATCCCAGCCGAGTGTTGAGGCGCTGTCCAGCGTAAAGGATAGTGCCGGCCCATCCCCATTGATCGGGTGGCGCATTTGGTTTACATACCAGTCGGTTGAAAACAGGCTGAGGTTGATGATGCGCACATCAGTGCGGATTCCTTCCACTTCCTGGGCATACCACAGGGGGTAGGTGTCGTTGTCGCCATTGGTAAACAGCACCGAGTTCGGTGCACAGCTCTCCAGGTAATTGACACCGTAATCCAGGGCAGTGTATCGTCCGCTGCGGTCATGGTCATCCCATTCCTGGCTCACCATCAGCACAGGCACGGCAATCAGGCTGAGCCCGCCGGCTGCAAGGGCCGACACTTTTCCGTCCATCCTTTTGCTGAGCCACTCATAAAGCTGCAGAACCCCGAGGCCAATCCAAATGGCGAACACATAGAAACTGCCGACAAATGCGTAGTCCCGCTCGCGGGGCTGATAGGCATTCATGTTCAGATAGAGCTCGATAGCCAGGCCTGTCATAAAGAAAAACACGGCTACCACCCAGAAATCTTTCCGGTCTCGGCGATACTGATATATCGCACCGAGGATTCCGAGGATGAAAGGCAGAAAGTAAAGCGGATTGCGTGCCTGGTTGCGCTCCATGTATTCAGGCAGGTTGCTCTGCGGGCCGAAGCCAGCCATTTGGTCTATAAAACTGATTCCGCTCAGCCAGTTGCCCTGATTAAACTCGCCTACGACACCCTGGATGTCGTTCTGCCGGCCAATGAAATTCCAGGCGAAGTATCGCCAGTACATGTACTTGATCTGATAATCCCAGAAAAAGCGGAGGTTGTTGCCGAAAGTGATGGCATCGGGGTTATCCACTTTGCCCCAGTATTTGTATCCTTCAACCTTGCCTTGGTCAGGGTTATACATCCTGGGGAAAAAGGTGGTGTATTTTCGGTTGAAGACACGCTTGATTTCAGGGCCTTCATCCACGTACCCGTCAACGCCTTTTTTCCACTGGGTGGCACCTTCCTTTGTGGTATAACCATCCTGCTTGTCATAAGCGAACCAGTAAGGGCCTGTGATGAGGTAAGTATCGCCATACTGTTCCCTGCCGACATAGTTGACGAGGGTGAAAACATCCTCGTTATTATACATGTCAATGGGGGTGTTGGCCAGGCTGCGGATGGGCACCTGGGCATAGCTTGTATAACCGAGGACGGTTACGCCGAAGCAGAGCAGCAGGGTATTCGCCAGCACCTGGCCGCGCATGTGCGTCCGCCAGATGAAAAAACTCAGTACCGCTATCAGCAGGACGAAAAAGAAAATCGCCCCGCTCCAGAAAGGGAGGCCGAAACTGTTGACGAACAGCAGGTCGAAGCGCGCAGCTATGCTCGGCAGCCATTGGATAACCCCAATCTGCACCAGGCCCAGCATGGCAAAGCCGATGACGATGGCCAGGATGGTGCCGCGGGTAGTGGTTTTATACTTCCGATAGTAGTACATCAGCACTACGATTGGGATGACCAGCAAGCCGAGAAGGTGCACCCCGATGACCATGCCGGTGAGGAAGAAAATCAGGATAAGCCACTTGAGGTGGTCAGGTCTGTCCAGCCTGCGCTCCCACTTGAGGGCGAGCCAAAAGACCAGGGCAGTGAACATGCTGCTCATCGCATAAACCTCGCCTTCCACGGCGCTGAACCAGAAAGTGTCGCTCCAGGTGTAAGCCAGGGCACCGACGACGCCTGCTGCCAGCACGGCCAGTGCGCCCGATTGGCTGAATGCTGCGCCGCCGCGCGTAATTAATTTATAGCCCAGGGCGGTGATGCTCCAGAAAAGGAACAGGATGGCAAAGGCACTGCAAAGGGCACTGCTGCTGTTTACCAGAACGGGCACCATTTTGACGTTGCCGCCAGCAAAAAAGGTAAAAAACCTGTTGATGAGCAGGAACATGGGGGCCCCTGGTGGGTGACAAACCTCGAGTTTATAGCTGCTGGGCACAAACTCGCCGCAATCCCACAGGCTGGTGGTCGGCTCGATGGTGCTGAGGTAAGTGAAGGCGGCGATGAGGAACACTACCCACCCGACAATCGTGTTCAGGCGGGAATATCTGCTGAATTCCATGGGCTTTGTTGAAGCGGTAAAAGGCAAAAAAATGATGCGGCGCCTGCGGGTGCAGGCCAGTCATCTATGGTTTTTTGGCCTGCGAAGATAGGGACTTGCGCAAGGCACAGCCCCGATTCTGGAACGGAAAGCGGGGATTTTTGCATTCATTACAAATCGCCGACCCCCTCAGCCCCCTCAGCCCGCCCTCCGAGGCCGTAAAACACAAGCGAGGATTTCTGCGCCGATCACTGGTGTCGGCGCTCATCCTCTATCCGCTTTGGTGGGGGCTTTACAATATGCTGATATTGCTTCTGCTCAACAGGCAGGGGCTGCCCTATCCGGCGCTGAATGAGGGGCTGATCAAATTTCTGGAGAGTTTTCTACTCCTCACATTGTCCATCGGCAATTGGCCAGCCTCCATCCTTTGGGCCCTGGCGATGGGCGCACTGGTGGTATTCATCTGGCCGAAAAAGAGCAAGGGGCAATCAAATGACTTCCAAAGCCCCACTCTCGGCGATTAATCCACGCCTGGCTTTGCGTAATATCCTCTTCCATCGTAGGGGCGGCGATTGGGGCTGGTGAGGCAGTCGGGCTTACAGGTTCCAGCCCATTGCCAGCCGCAGTCCTCGCAAATCACCACCTTGGCATTGCAGCTTT
>CBDTVD010000092.1:0-6669 GCA_965363965.1 uncultured bacterium | reverse complement strand
TGGCCAGCAGGGTTGGCGAGGCAGTTTTGCCGGTGCCGCGCCAGATTTCAATGGTTTTTACGTCCTTGTCTCTTGCAGTGTCATACATCCAGTGCAGGCGGGTGCCATCGCCGATGGCTGAACTGCCCCAGGGGTTGCTGCCCGTGCTGCCCACTATTGCTTCAGTATATTTCAGTTTGACAGGGAGCGGAATCAGTGTATCGAATGGTGTGAGCGTGATGCTGTCGCTGAAAGTGAATCGCGTTCCGTCAGACTTTTGAATTTTATAGGTTTCGGTTACATTACAGCTCAGATTCCGCAGGCTGAGGGAGGTATCGGTTGTGCTGAAGAGCGAGTCATAACTGCTGCCGTTCCAGCGCAGCACTGTGTAAGGCTCCGTGTCGGCATAGCCGCTGAAGGGGTGCCAGTTGAGGTCGAGGCCCTGATTGAGTGCCTGGCCCTTGAGCTGAATGGTGCAGAAAGTGTCGCTGGGCGATGCATTCAGGCAGCTATCCAGTGTTACCACCACATAACAGCGATAAGTGGAGCCGGTGGCAGAGAGGTCATCATAGGCAAAGGTTCCGCCGGTGCCATTGGCAATCTGCTGATTGAGCGTTTGCCAGCCTGCCCCATCGGTTTGGCCCATCAGTACATAGCTGTACACATCGGCGCTGTCGGCCCCGTCATAAGTGATTCGGGTGAGGTTGGGCCCGAGGACAGTGGCATTGAAGATGGGTGCTGCATTGCTGAGCACGGTATCAATGGCCTGGCCGCTGGCGGAGTCGCTCCATGCAACCTGCCCCCCTTTGCCAATAGCCGCCAGGCGATAACTGACCGTGGCATTGCATTCTACGGGGATACGTTTGCGATAATTGTCGGTGGCAGAGGCCGTGTCAACAGCAGCCCATGCGCTGCCCGTCCATTTGTCGAGCCGGTAGAAATCAACTGGGAAGCCTACGTAGCTGCTCCAGAAGAGTTCGTGGGTCAGCTGGCCGACGCTCATTTTCAGCCCGAAAGTGGTGTGCGCGCTGTCCTGTGTCCCTCGGCTGTCGCCGCAATGGTCGGCAGCCTCCAGATAATACTGATAGTTCTGATGCTGAGTATTCAGTCCGCTGTGCACAAAACTGTCGGTGCCTGCGGGGATAGCTGTGCTCAGTGCCGCCCATGCGCCAGTGCCGCTGTCGCGGGCATAGAGTGCATAGCTGCTGATGTAGCTGGAATTGATGGCCGCATCCCAGCGGATGACCACCTCGCCATTGCTGGCATCGGTTGAAATTTTCGATGCCTCAAGTATGGCAGGCAGGCCAATGTCGGGCAGGGTGATGGTGTCCCATCGGGTATAGCTTTGCAGGTTGTCGCCTTTGCGCAGCACGCGATAGTAGTATTTCTGATAATCAGGCACTGCAGCATCGATGTAGCTGGTGGCTGAGCCTGTAAGGGTCGCGAGGTCTGTCCAGGTGCCTGCTGGGTTGGCTGTCCGCTGCACAATCTGGCTGCTGACCGCCGCCCAGGGCAGGTTGTTTTTCCAGCTGAGGGCGAGGGTGTGGTAACAACTGTCTATGCCTGTTGCCACGGTGAAATCAACGCAGACATCTTTGCTCTGCGGGCTGAGGTTGGCTGCACAGCTGTCGCGGGCAATGGCATAGCCGCACACGCTGCTGTTATAGATGCTGCTGAGGGTTACAACCACCGATGTATCGGCATATTGCGTGGCCCCCTTCACCTTGTTGCCATCACCCAGGATTTGCCAGTCATAGAGTTTGACATCGGGGCTGGCGCTGCGCTTCCACTGAAGCAGATAAGTGGTGTCTGTCAATGCGCTGATGTTGCGGATGACGGGTGCCACGGGTTTGACAGTGTCAAATGCTTTGCCGTCAATCAATCCGGCGTAGGCTGAATCGCCATTGGTGCCGATGGCCTGGATGCTGAAACTCAGCGCGGCATTGCAAGGGGCAGTAAAGGTGAACCCAGTGGAGTCAGCGGAGATAATTTTTCGGGGGCTGAAGAATCCGTTTCTCTCGCTGATGCGGTATTCTTTCACGGTGAAGCCGAGGTACTTGCTCCAGGTCAGCCTGATTTCGCGCTGGCGGTTTTCAGCTTTCAGCAGCACAGGGCAGTGCAGTGCACTGGTGTCGCTCAGCACCCCGCAGCTGTCAGCGGTGATGATGTAATAGCATTGCTCGCCGGCGTTGTTGGGGCTGGCATGGGTATAGCTCGGGGTGGCCCCTGCAGCGTTGGTTTTCAGCAGGCTGTAACCTGATTTGGCATCGCCTGCCTTGCCGCCATATATATGATAGTATTGGGCATCAGTGCTGGTGGACTTGGTGTATATGATGGCTGAGCCTGTGCCCGTCACTCTATCCACGTGGGCGATTTGTGCCGGTGCAGGCTTGATGGTATCGGTCGGGGTCAGGGTGATGCCATTGCTGGTGGAGGATGACACACCTAAGGCATCCTTGAAGTATGAATAAATAAAGAACCTGTACTTCTGGTTGCAGACAAGGTTGGGGACAAGCAGAGCCGAGTCGCTTGCAGACAGTTTAGCCACCAGCTTCGCCGACCCGCCGAGGTCCTGATAGACCCATTGGCTGTCGATTTTTTGGCCGATGTATTTGTTCCAGTTGAGTTTGACGGCTTTGTGGGTGCCGCTGCCCTGCAGGCGCACAGGCTTGTGGATTTTGCTGTAGGTGCTGAAGTTGCCGCAGCTGTCCTCGGCACGCAGGCGATACCAGTAATCGGTGGTGGCGCCGTTAAAACCTTTCAGGTTGGTGTTGTCCCAGCCTATTCCTGCTGAGAGGCCCGTGCGCACGGTATCCCAGGTGGATAGATTGGTGCTGTATTCCAGGTGCAGTTTTTTCACGTCCTGGCCATTCCACTGGCTCTGATAGTTATTGCTGAAGCCCAGCGTATCGCGATAAGGCAGGGTGTTGACACTTTTCAGCTCTACAGTTGACGGCGGCACTGTGTCGGTGGGCACAATCAGCACGGCATTGCTGCTGGTAAAGGCGGTTTTGCCGGTAACAGGGTGCTTAAAGTAAGCTCGGACGCTGTACTTGTAATTCAGGTCGCACTTCAGGTTTTTCACCTGATAACTGGTGGTGGTGGCGGCCAAGCCCTTGATGCGGCCGATGCTGGAATTGAATTCCTGAAAAATGGCTTGGCTATCGATTTTCTGGCCCTGATACAGGTTCCAGCTGAGGTATCCGCTGCGGTGGCTGCTGCTGCCCTGCATCCGGATTGGCCGATGGGTTTTTGATACGGCACTCAGGTTGCCGCAGCTGTCCTCAGCGCGCACCCTGTACCAGATGTCCTGGCTTGACGCATCATATCCGCTGATGCCCAGCGCACTCCAGGCCAGGGATTTTTTTACCCCGAGCTTTTTGGTGGTCCAGTTGGCTGAATCTCTGCTGTATTCGACATTGATGGACACCACTTCTTTGGGAAAATTGACGTCGTAGAAAATGCTGCCATTGTTGTCATTGAGCCAGTCGTTGCCGGCGTAAATGATTTCGGTGGCGGCAGGGGCGGTCGAGTCTTTGAGTCGCACGCCAACTGCATTGCTCGCCGATGGGCAGCTGGGTCCTTTGACAGCTACGTAGGCTTCAATGTCCATGTCGCAGCTCCACAGGTCGGCCCCGGTGCGCTTCGTGCTGTCGAATTTTGCCCATTTGGTGGTGCCAGCCTTCCGCGTATATATATAGTATGTGGTATCCTTGGGGTAAGGATTATTCCAGGTGAGTCTGGCGTGGGTTTCACCGAGGTATCGGCGGCGGAGGGCAATGCTGGTAACCGTGTCGCTGCTGTACCCGATAAGTCCGCAGGCATTTTCAATCCGGAGGTGATAGCTATAGGCCAGGGTGTCGCTGTCAATTTTGTCCTGATAGCTGGTCTCAGTGGTGTCATCTATCGTCTGCACGATTGTCCATACGCTGTCCGCTTCGCTTTTCCGATAAACATACATGTGCTCGAAGTAGGGGACAGCATCCGCAGTGTCGAAACTTAGCTCGAGCGTAGTGTTGCCCACGTTTGCAGCGCAGTGGAGTTTCGGTGCCTGCAAAATCGGCCTGGGTTTCACATAAAACGCATAGGTAATCGAGCTTTGGTTGCAGTTGGTGTCGGTGGCGTAAAATGTTACCAGGTGGGGCGATGTATAAGTGATGTGCTCGCAGGTAGGTTTCCAGCAGAAATCGGCTTCCACTTCCTGGATGGCGGTGTCGCCGGCATATGTAGCGTAAGGCTTGGGCACAGTCGAGTTTGGGTTTGTGCCCAGGATGTTGCCTTCGGCCCAGGTAACCACCTTGTCGCTGCTCTGCGGGTCCTTGGCGGTGATGGTCATGCAGAAGTCTTCATCAGGCTCCAGAAACTGGACTACTGAATCGGTGTTGTTGAACTGGGGGGGCGCGTTGCTGCTGGTGTACTGGCACTGGCTGGTGGTGCTGGCGGCGACAAAGTATTGCAGGTCTCGCCGAGTTTCGCCCATGTAGGTTACCTTTTTGGTAACAGGGTCAACTCTGTATTCTTTGATCGAGATGGCCAGCACATAGCTGCCGGAGTTTTTGGGCTGCGTGGTGATTTCCCCGGTTGCAGGGTCGATTTTTGTGGTGCCGCTGGTGGAGCCGAAAGGCTGGCCCACGCTGTACCCTGATTTATAGGTGGCATTGGCAATGCCTTTGAGGGTGAGGGCGGGGAACTGGCCGCAGATATCTTTTGGTGCCCAGGGCGCCTCGAGGCTGTAAACCAGGCTGTCGCCATCGGGGTCACCCACCAGGGGGTTCAGGTTGTTTTTTCGGCCGGCGCACAAATAGGGTACCGGCACGCTGCTGAACTGCGGGCTTGAGTTGGCGTATTTTGTCGGCGGAATAAACGCATGCCACACCGCGCCGCTGTATTTTGTGGTGTTGGCGCAGTTAAAATTGCACTGAAAACCGGTGTAAGTGCACAAGTTGAGGTTGGTGATGGCCCCATAGTTCCGCGTGTTCTGCATCCACAGCACATGATACCCCACAGGGTCATTTCCCAGTGTAATGGTGTCAATGTACACACCCTCCTCAATACAGACGTTGTTGGGCGGATTGCAATAGGTTAAAAAAGGTTTGACATATCCGCTGCTGGTGAGCTTGATTTTATTGGTCTGATAGGTGGTGCTGTCCTTCCCGTTAAAAATCCTGTAAGTGATCTCTTTATCAAGGCCTACACTGCCCAGGTAACAATCGCGGTAAATGGCAAACCGCACAATATACTGGCTGTTGCCAATGGATTTATAAGTAACCTCGCCGCCCATGATGTGGGTGGCAGCAGCAGGCAGGCAGCACCCTGCAAGCAGGATAAACAGCAATAATCGGCGAAACATTGGCAAACAGAAAAGAGAGAGAAAAACTCAGGGCAAGGCATAGCCCGGGAGTCAAACTCCAAAGTTACTTGCACAGACGCAATGTGCCCCACAATGGTGGCCTGAAGAATTCGGAAAATCTTACACCTTCAAATCGAGCATAAATGCGCCAACGCTTTGATCTGCCGCACCATAGTACACCATCGCCTGCCTGCCCTGCTGCACCCATCCATTGCTGAAGACCACATCAGGAAAAAAGCCTTCACGCTCCCAGGGCAGCTCGGGTGTCAGAAACGGAACGGTGGCTCTGCTGAGGACAACGGCAGGGTCATCTGTTTTCAGCAGGGCGAGGAATTGGCCATATTGCTGGGCGGCACTGCAGCCGTGCCAGCACATCAGCCAGCCTTGCGGGGTGAGGATGGGGGGCGGCCCTGCCCCGATTTTCAGCCCCTCGGCAGGGTTGGCAGGGTTGGGTGCCATCAGCAATCGGTGGCCCCCGAAGGCAGTCGGGCCTTCGCCCCAGCCCAGCCAGATGCTCGGCTGCCCCAGGATGCCCACCATCGGGCGATGGAGCAGGGCAACCCGCCCGCCGATACGCTGGGGAAATAGGCAGGCATCCTTGTTGTCGGGCGGCAGAATCATCCCGTGCCGAGTGAAAGTTTTGAAGTCTGAAGTGGATGCCAGTTTAACCCCTACCCCATTCGGCGACACGGCCGAGTAAGTAATCCAGTATCTGCCCTCAAACTCGGTGATTCGGGCATCCTCCAGGCCGAAGACTTCGTCTGGCTCGTCTGGCCATAGGGCCGGATTAGGCTCGATTGTAAAGTTTATGCCATC
Organism: uncultured bacterium; assembly: GCA_965363965.1. GTDB lineage: Bacteria > Bacteroidota > Bacteroidia > CAILMK01 > CAILMK01 > CBDTVD01. The sequence goes on along the minus strand of CBDTVD010000092.1, from coordinate 524 downwards.
GGTGCTCCAGGCCAGGCGGAGGTGGCTGAGGCTGGTGAGCAGGGTGCGGCCGTTGCGATGAATGATTCGGGGGTCATCCCCTGCCTTGCGCTCCACCCTTTCAATGATCAGCTGATAGGCATTGGCTGGGTCGGCATAGGGTATTGCCCACTCGTCCGCTGAGCTTTGGGCGGCCTCGGCTACTCGCAGCAGCAGTACGGTTTTGCCTCCGAAAGCAGTCGCACCAGGATTGAATGCCCCCATCACCTGCATCCCTGCATGGCTCGGCTCAATATCTGAGGGCGAAATTATAGGCGATTGGCTCAGGCGCATTGGGGCAAAGTTCGGCCCGCGCCCTTCCTCACCGCACCACAACCCTGCCTGTGCGGTCACCCCAACTCTGGACAACTCTCCCCCGTCCCCTCTCTGAAGATCAGAGAGGGGTGCCGTATCCAATGTTCCTTGCCAATTTTCCCCTCGATGTAGGGCAAGCACCCTGTGCTTGCCTTTGGACTCGACGCCCATTGCGCGACAACTCTCCCCCT
>CBDTVD010000091.1:0-6670 GCA_965363965.1 uncultured bacterium | reverse complement strand
TGCAGTTGCAGTTTTTTTTTCAAGGTGCGCAGTTTCAGCCTGCCCCTCCTCTCACATGATACGTTTAATTTCAATTCTCGCCCTGCTGCTCGGTGCCTCGGCTTTTTGTCCGGTTCCGACTGCCATTAATCTGCACGAGGCCCTCACTAAGGGACTTGTTACTGTCTCCATCTCTGGCAACGCTGGCAGCACTCATTATCAGATGCCTGCCGAAATCGAATTAACCAACCTGACCCAAAAACCGCTGCAGATTATTTTGCCTGAGGGCGAAATGCTGGAGTGCACTGAGGGGCCTTATCAAAACCTGGTAACCACTGCGCCCCTGGCGATGTCGCTGGCCCCAGGGGTCAGTTTTTCAAAGCCCTTGTGGGCCATGTGCACAGAAAAAACCGATGCGGCGGGCGGCACAGCCCAGCGGTACATCCCCAAAGGCCCTGCTGAACCCGACCTGGTGAAACTGTGCGGGATGATAAACCAGCGCAAACTCCACAGCAGCGAGGGGCAAATGGCCGTGTGGTGCTATATGGGCAGCCGAAACTTGGCTGACATCGCAGGCTTTGATACTGCGAACGTCCGGCTGCTGCAGACTTTTCTGCACAATGAGGCCGGCCTGGCGCTGCCCCCGCCCCCAGCTGCAGATGACACAGAAAGAAATTATTACAATCAAGCTTATCGAGTAACCGTCAGGGGCAAAATCGAGTACAGGTTCAGCGCCGCCCGAGACATTCAGATTGCTTTGTTCAGCCAAAACAACGTCCTCATCCGCGAGCTTTATAAATCGGCCAGTGTGCCCAGCGGAAACCATGTTTTCAATTGGTCAGCCGATGGGGCCTGGCTTGCAGATGGGCCCTGCACCCTGCGACTGATCAGCGGAGGCGAGATAAAGCTGGAGCAGAAAATCAGAATTTGAAACCAACCCTCAGATTTAGGCAAGGCCAACACCTGGGCCGCAATCGCGTTAGATGGACTATAACATCATGCAGGCCCTACTTTGCGAACTGTGAACATACATGGCAGTGCCCCGCGCCGCCGCCAATGGCTGAAAATTCTGGGATGGACCGGGCTGGGCTTGCTCGGCCTGCTGATCATCGGCGGATTCATCGGCTACTCCATGCGTGGCAAGCTCCTCGCCTGGGGCCTGGATAAAGTAAAAGCGAAGGTTGAAAGAGATTTCAATGCTCAGCTCGAAATTGGCAAGGCACAGACAGTCGGCTGGAGCGGCGCAGGGCTCAGCGGCATCACCCTCAGCAAAGGGGGCCAGCAGATTCTCCGCCTCGACACCGCATTTGCCTCTGTACGCTTTTGGGCAATGGTCCGCGGAGACCTCAGCATAGCATCAACGTATCTGGCGGATGGCCATGTCGATCTCGACCTTCTGCAAACGCTGCGCACTGCCGATACAACCGCACCCGAAGTGGTGGATACCACCATCACTGCTGCAGGCAAACTCCGCCGATACCTCAGCACTGCTGTCGATCTCAGCCAGCGGCTGCCCCGCCACTGCCGGATGAAAAACCTCAGCCTCTCAGAGCGCGACAGCAGCGGATTGGCCACCACACTCACCCTCGATTCTTTTGCCTTCAATGCCCCTGCCCTCAGCAGTTTCATCAGGCTCAATCGCGGCGATTTTAACCAGGGCTGGCAAGTGGACGGCTCCATATTTCCTGATGAGCCAAAAGGCACCTTGGTGATACAGACACCTGATACCGGCCTGATTTCCATCAGCCTGATCAGAAAACTGGCAGGCGGCGAAGTCGGGTTCAGCAAAGTTGAATTGTCGCTGGATGAACTGGATGATGGGCAGGAAATGTCCAGGATAAAAGGCTCTGTGGCAGCAACTGATTTCAGGCTCTATAATCCGCGCTTCAGCGATGATACTGTGCTGGTGCACCAGGGCGGCATGCAGTTCATCGCCGCACTTACTGATTCTGGATTCAGCCTCAATCAGGGTTCTGCATTAAAACTAAACGCTCTTGAAGCGCCCATCACAGCCAGTTTCAAAGGCACCTACCCCCGCGAAATCACCGCTCACCTCCAAACCCTCGAGGTCAGCGCTCAAAGTTTCATCAACTCTCTGCCTGAGGGCAGTTTCCAGAGTGTCAAAGGCATGGAAATCGAGGGCAAGCTCAGTTACTCTTTCGACTTTTTTCTCGACCTCGACAACAAGGATACTGTCTGGTTCGACAGTGATATGGAAGGAAAAGACCTTCGAATTACAAAGTATGGGCAGGCCGACCTCACCATGCTCAACACCCCCTTTGCTTACACCCCATACAACAGCCCGAGGAAAATCATAGTTGGCCCGCAGAATCCCAATTTTGTTCCGCTTTCACAAATTTCACCCTATGTCCGTGAAGGCGTAAACATCAGTGAGGATGGCAACTTTTTCGGCCACAAAGGCTTCAATGAGGAGAGCATCAGGCGGAGCATTCTGTACAACCTGCGCAGTGAGGAATTCAGCCGCGGGGGCAGCACCATCAGCATGCAGCTGGTGAAGAATGTTTTTCTGACGCATAAAAAAACCATCGAGCGCAAACTGGAAGAAGCCTTGCTGGTGTGGCTGCTGGAAAATCTCAGAGTATCGTCCAAAAGCCGGATGCTGGAAACTTACCTGAATGTTATCGAGTGGGGGCCGAATATCTATGGCATAGGTGAGGCATCGCGTTTCTATTTCAATCGCCACCCCAGCGAGCTCACCTTGAATCAGGGAATATTTCTGGCCATGCTGGTTCCCCAGCCACTCGCTTTTTCTTATCGGTTTGGCCCTGATGGCCGTCTGAAGGATTACACCATGGGATATTTCCGCTTGATTGGCGGAAAAATGCTGGCCAGGGGGCTTATCAGCCATGGCCAATATGACAGCCTCAGCAACAATGTCATCCTCACAGGCCCTGCCCATGGTTACCTCCGCATTACACAAAGCCCTGAAGAGGACACCATCAGCCAGCAACTGGAAATAGAAGACCAGCGGTTTAACCTCGACCTCCAGGGCAGGATGAAAGCCCTGTTTGGCCGCAAGGATACTGTAAAATCAGCTGAGCCTGAAAGCCGAAAAGATCGCCGCCAGGAGCGCCGAGAGCGCAGGCGGGGCCGAAACACGGATGGCGATTAACGCTTGGGCGCAGGGCCGCCTGGGGGGGCTGGCTTAAACGGAGCCGAAAGGCCCTTTATCTGCTTGACATGCCATTTGTTATCGGTGTGGCGGGCCAGCACAAAAGTGGCTTTGCCCTCACCTGGGGGGTTGTGCTTCATATACACCATCGCCATTTCAGCCAGGTTTTCCCCTTTGGTGATGATTGGGCCGCCTGGGCGCACGCCAATCAGCATTTCCTGCACCTGTTTAAAGGTGCTGCTGTCGGTTTCTCCTCCGCAGAAAAAGTACATCAGGTCGCTTTTGGAATAAGTATGCCCTGGCAGGCAGAATTTGCGCATGGCGTCCTCATCCTTTCTGGCCACGGCGGTAACCAGGCCCATGGCAGCATGGTCGGGCGTTGACCCTTCGATGCTGTCCCTGCGTTTGATCATCATTTCCTCAGATTCCCGCGGAGGGGTGACAGGGGCTGGCGATTCAGCCACCGGGTTTTGCGCTGGGGCCGTTGTTTCGTCATCTGCAGTGCGCTCACAGCCCATCAGCAGCAGCAGGGCAAGTGCCGGCAAAAGTATTTTCTTCATTTTTATTTTCTGATTTATTGTTTTTCTTTTTACCACCTATGGCAGAATGTTGCCAAGATAACGCGGAAAGGGTATGGATTCGCGCACGTGGGGCAATTTGCATATCCAGCACACCAGGCGCTCGAGGCCCAGGCCGAATCCGCTGTGGGGCACACTGCCATATCGCCTCAGGTCCAGGTACCACTCAAATGCATCCATCGGCAGTTCGTGCTTTTGGATGGCATCAATCAGTGTCCCGATGTCGGTTTCCCTTTCACCGCCCCCGACTATTTCGCCATATCCTTCAGGGGCAAGCACGTCCACGCCTTTCACCAGCGTGGGGTCGGTCTCCGTTTCCTTCATGTAAAATGCCTTGATTGCCTTGGGCCAGTGATATACCATAATGGGCCTGTCGAACATGCGGGTCAGCACGGTTTCGTCGCTGCCGCCGAAGTCATCGCCCCGTTCAAAGTTTCTTGCACTGGCTATCCAGTTTGGCAGGTTTCGGGCGGCTTCCTCCTGTTCTTTGAGTTCGAGTTTCAAAGTGCGGACTTTTTCTTCGTTAAAGCTCACCTGGCCTTTCTTCATTCCGCCCGCACTCAGCGATTTCTCCCGCTCGGCTATTTCAATTTCAATTGCTTTTATGCGCTCGATAGTGGCATCCAGGTCGGCCTGCATGGTGTCAGGGGCACTGCGGCCATCCACCAGCTCCTCGCCTTTGATGATGCTGACCGCCTGATGATAGGGCAGCCTGATGAAGGGCTGGGCAACAGTGGTCAGTTTAGCCGTGTCCCGCTCCAGAATTTCGAGTTCATCCTTGCAGTGCTCCACCACATCCAGCACCACATCGCGCAAAAACCCCTCGATGATGTCGAGTGTGTCTTCCAGGGTGTGCCAGGCCATCTCGGGCTCAATCATCCAAAACTCGCTCAGGTGCCGCCGCGTTTTCGATTTTTCTGCGCGAAAAGTTGGGCCGAAGGTATAGATTTTCCCCATGGCCATTGCCATCGCCTCGCCGTATAACTGTCCGCTTTGGCTCAGGTAAGCCGGTGCGCCGAAAAAGTCGGTTTCAAACAGGGTGCTGGTGCCCTCGCAGGCATTGCCGGTGAATATCGGCGCATCCATTTGGATGAATCCCTGGCGCTGAAAATGGCTGTGGATGGCCCAGATGATCCTGTTGCGCACCCGCATTATGGCCCATTGCCGGCGGCTGCGCAGCCACAGGTGCCGCTGCTGCAGCAGGAAATCGACCCCGTGTTCTTTTTTCCCAATAGGGTAATTTTCCGCATCATGAAAAATTTTTACGGCTGAGGCATGCAGTTCAAATCCGCCTATCTGGCGCTCATCCTGCCGCACCTCGCCTGTTAGCTGCACACTGCTTTCCAGGCCCAGCCTTTTGACTGCATCAAACAACGCTGGCCCCAGTGCATCCTCGCTCACCACGCACTGCGCAAAGCCGCTGCCATCACGCAGCACCAGGAAAACGAGGCCTTTGCTGTCTCGCCGATTTTGTACCCAGCCGCGCAGGGTGGCCTGCTGGCCTGCATGGGCAGGCAGTTGCGATATCGTGATTACGGGGGCGGCTGATGGCGCGATGGTCATGTGCGAAAAAAAGCAGGAGAGGTGAAAAAATTCCTGGTTCCCTGAAACAATGCCACCGATGGCATAGTTTTCAAAGAAACCAGTCAAATCAAGGCCCGCCGCCGCATACCCTGTGCCAAACTTTTCTTGGCCGCAGCGCTTTCTTCGGCAAAGCCGCGATTTTATCTCAGGCCGCAAAATTACCAACAGCCAATGCTGAAACAGGGACTCCAAACCAAGCTGATGCAGAAACTCTCGCCTCAGCAGATTCAATTCATCCAGCTTCTCCAGTTAAACAGCACTGAATTGGAGAAACGGCTGGAAGAAGAACTCACCGACAATCCTGCCCTGGAAATGGACAAGGTGGAAAATGATGAGCCGGAAATTGACTATCAGACCCCCGACTCGGAGGCGGCGGCTGAAATTGACGAGGATTTCGCCAGCGAGGAAGACGCCCTGCAATATGATGACGACACTTTTGAGGAGCAGCTGAATGACTACGTGAGTGATGATGACAGCTACAGCGCCGAAAACAGCTGGGACCCCAACGAGGAGCGCAAAGACCAGCCAATTGCCGGCGACACAAACCTTTATGAAACCCTGATGGAGCAGCTCAACAGCCTCAACCTCAGCGAGCATCATCGGGCCCTCGGCCGACACCTCATTGGCATGGTGGAAGAGGACGGCTACCTCCGCCGGCCCCTGAAGAACATCGCCAACGACCTGAACTTTATGCAGGGCATCCAAACCAATGAGCAGGAACTCGACCATGTGCTCTCCATCATCCACACCTTCGACCCACCAGGAATTGCCGCGCGCAGCCTGGAGGAATGCCTGCTGATTCAGCTGGGCCGAAAAGATGGCACCAACCCCGATGTCCACCTGGCCAAGCGCATCATCGGCCATTACATGAACGACCTCGCCAAACGCCATTACGATAAACTCCTCCGCTCGCTCAAAGTAACCCGAGACGAACTGCGGAGTGCAGTGGATGTCATCACAAAACTCGACCCCAAACCAGGCGAAAGCCAGATAAATACCAAAACACAATACATCATCCCCGATTTTATTGTAACCACCGATGAAGGCGGCGACCTGCATGTCATCCTCAGCAACCGCAACATGCCAGAACTGAGGGTAAACCGCGGGTATCAGGAAACCATCCGCGGGTATCAGGAAAGCCAGAACAAGCCCAAGGCCCTGAAAACCCAGGTGCAGTTCATCAAGCAGAAACTCGATTCGGCCAAATGGTTTATCGACGCCATAAGGCAGCGGCAGAACACCCTGCTGCACACCATGCAGACAATAGTGCAGTATCAGCGGCAGTTTTTCTTGACAGGTGACATTGAACGGCTGCAGCCCATGATTCTGAAAGACATCGCCGACCGCATCGGCATGGACATTTCAACCGTCAGCCGAGTGGCCAACAGCAAATATG
>CBDTVD010000090.1:0-6693 GCA_965363965.1 uncultured bacterium | reverse complement strand
CCAAGGAAAATGTCCTTGAACTGATTCATCCCCGCATTGGTGAATAACAGGGTAGGATCGTTTTTGACAACAATGGGGGAGGAGGGGACAATTTTATGACCCTTCGACTTGAAAAAATCGAGGAATGTCTGGCGTATTTCGCTGCTTCCTTTCATGGTGATAACGGGTGCAAATATCCGATGATGGCAAGCCCAAGATTTCCCTTGCTTTGAATACACAGGATAAGAGAATGATAAACCAATTTGGAGAATGGCAATGAAATAATTTTGCGGCGAGAATGCCATACGGCAACAATGGCAAGGCTGGGCGGGCCGATTCCTTAGCAGCAATCAGGATTCCTGCATTCAGGAATCTGCTGTTTGCGCGTTTTTTTGTCACCCTCGGGGTGCAGATGCTCAACATCATCATTCAATGGCATGTGTATCAGATTACGAAAGATCCCCTTGCTCTGGGCTTCATCGGCCTGGTTGAGGCCGTGCCCAGCATCGGGATATCTCTTTATGCAGGGTTTGTTGCCGACCGAAACAACAGGAAAATAATCCTCAGATGGTGCATGGTCATCATTTTGGCTGGTGCTGCATCACTCAGTGTAATGGTGAATAGTTTTCCATCCATCATAAACGAATATGGGGCACTGCCCATCTATGTAACATTGTTTATCATTGGCATCGCAAGGGGTTTCTATGGTCCGGCGGCCTTTGCCATCCTCGGCCAGTTAATTCCAAGAAACCTTTATGCCAATGCTACCACCTGGCAAAGCGCCAACTGGCACACTGCAAGCATGATAGGGCCAGCCCTGGGTGGACTTGTCTATGCCAGTTTCGGGGTTGATAATAGTTATTGGATAACCACAGCGGTGCTGATTATTCCAGTGGTGCTGATTGAATTGCTGCCTAAACTGCCAGTTATCAGGGTCAACAGTGAATCGCTGAAAGAAAGCTTGAAACAAGGCATTGCATTTGTTTTCCGCAGGCAAATCATTCTCGCAGCATTGTCCTTGGACTTGTTTGCTGTTCTTTTTGGGGGCGCTGTGGCATTGCTGCCAGTTTTTGCGAACGAAATTCTGGAAGTAGGGCCGAGCGGGCTGGGCTATTTGCGGGCCTCGCCCGCAGTAGGCAGCATCATCATGAGCCTGATACTTTCTCGGAATCCGCCAGGGAAAAATGCCGGCCGGAATTTGATTTTGAGTGTAGCCGGCTTTGGTCTTTGCATGCTGTTCTTTGCTTTATCGCGCGATTTTTATCTCAGCATTGCCCTGCTGTTTTTCAGCGGATTACTCGACAATGTGAGCGTGGTTACGCGCAGCACAATTCTTCAATTATACACGCCCGAGGAAATGAGGGGGAGGGTGGCTTCAGTAAACATGATTTTCATAGGCTCATCCAACGAAATAGGCGCCTTTGAATCTGGTGCCATGGCGCGGCTGATGGGGCTGATTCCATCAGTTGTTTTCGGCGGGGCGATGACAATGCTGGTTTCTGCCGCCACTGCCATCGCTTCCCCGAAACTCAGAAACCTGGATCTGACCCAGAATTCAGATTAACTCTTTTTCCATTTGATTCCGCAGCCAATTGCTTTTGTGTTGGCAACGGGCACAGGTTTTCCTGCATTCAGTGCAGAAATCGCATCCTCAACATATTTCACTTTGACAGCATCTGGCTGGTCTACATTGTCATCAATTGCGCCGATGTATTTAACCACCATTTTGCCGCCCATTTTCTGCACTACATATACATGTGGCGTGCGCTGAGCACCGAAAGCCGAAGCAATTGCCTGGCTTTCATCAAGCAGGTATGGAAAATTGAAGCCTTTTTCTTCGGCACGCACCTTCATTGCCTCATAGCTGTCATCCGGATATGCAACTGCATCATTTGAATTGATGGCGATGACTGGATAACCAGCAGGTGCGGTAACACTGTTGAGTGCCACCATCCGGTCCTCATACTTCACCACATACGGGCAGTGATTGCAGCTGAATATGATTACATAGCCTTTGGCCTCTTTATTATCAGCCATGCTGAGCATTTTGCCATCAATGTTTTTGAGTTTGAAGTCGGCGACTGCATCACCGACATTGTATCCTTGTGCGCCAGCCATTGCCGAGGTGGCTATCATAGCCATCATTAAAATTGCTTTCATGTTGTTATTGAGAAGTTAATGGCCTGCCCTCGCCAAAAACGGTGCCAATGCATTTGACAGCTCTTGGTGAGTCATCTCGCCTTCCCTGAAGAAACTGGATGCGTGGTCGTTTCCTCCGGCAATGATCAAGGTGGCTGGTATAGACCCGCTCCACTCCGAGTTCACTTGGTCTATCCAGTCATTGTAGTTTGTTCCTGAAAGCGCGACTACGTTATGTCCTCCAAGATTCTTAACGACAAAAGGCTCCAATTTGGAAGTCAGCTGACTGGGAAAATCAAGGCTGACAAATAAGAATTCGACTTCAGGATTAGCCTTGGCTTCTTCTTTAAAATGTGGCAGTTCTGCTACGCAGGGGCCGCACCAGGTCGCCCAAAAATTCACCACCCTCACTTTGGCCGATGGCTGGTTCAGCTCCGTAATTAATTGAACGGATGAAATCACTTTAACCTGGCCGCTGAGTTCAGCGCTGAATATTGCCATGAGGAGCAAGAATAGTATTTTCATCAAACCATTGTGGGCAACCAGCGGGCCAATCAGCCATAAACCTGCTTAATTTTTTCAGCCATGTATCGCTTCCAGGGTTCGATGCTCATCGCTTGGCCAGTGGATTTTTCCATCAGCTTCTGTGTTGAATACCGGCGGCCATGCTGATGAACGTTTACTCTGAGCCAATCAAGAATTGGCCTGAAATTGCCTTCCCCTACCATCTGATTAACGCCTGTTAAGTCTCCAGCTATTTTCTCAGCAAACTGGGCAGCGCAAAAGGAGCCCAATGAATAAGTGGGGAAATAACCAAAACTGCCATGTGCCCAATGGATATCTTGCAGCACACCTCGGCCAACAGGTGGTGCACTCAGGCCAAGGTAACTATTAAGCCGCTGGTTCCAGGCTTCAGGCAAATCTTTTACTGCCAACTTCCCGCTGATCAATTCACGCTCAATTTCATATCTCAAGATGATATGCAGATGATACGTGGCCTCATCACTCTCAATTCGGATGTAATTGGGCTTGATGGAATTGATGGCCTGGAAGAATTGCTGTGACGAAAATGGATTCAGACTCGGAAATCGGTTGGTGAATTCTGGCCACCAATGCTGAATGAATGGCAAGCTCCGGCCGATATTATTCTCCCAGAACCTCGACTGACTCTCATGGATGGAAAGGGAAACAGCCTCACCCAGCGGAAGCCCGAATTGCTCTGCTGGCAGGCCTTGCTCATACAATGCATGGCCCACCTCATGAATTACACTCCAAACCGATTCTTCGAGCGATGCCGCGTTTACACGGGTGGTTATTCTTGAATCCAGCGGGCTGAATGAGGTGCTGAATGGGTGGGCAGATAAATCAAGCCTGCCAGCATCAAAGTCATAGCCCAGTGCAGCGGCTATTTTTCTGCACAGTTCCATTTGAATGTCAACGGGGAAATTTCCTTGCAGCACTTGAGTACTTGGCTCACTTTTCAATCTGACCTCCGCAAGCAACGGAATCAGAAAATCTTTCACCTGATGGAAGAGAGGCTCTAAAATGTCAACTGAAAGGCCCTCGTCATATTCATCAAGTAAGGCATCATAAGGGTCAGCTTTATAACCAAGCAGTTCTGTCCGTTCTCGCATCAAACCCACAATGCGTTCCAGGTTGGGTTCAAAAATCTTGAAGTCATTGCTCTGGCGGGCGTTCTGCCATGCACCCAGTGCCAGCGAGGTTGCTTTGCTCAGCTCAGCCACGTGCCTTTGGGGTAATTTTAAGTCTTTCTCGAAATCCTTTATGGCAAGGGTGATGTTGATTTTGTCTTGCTCATTGGTCTCAGGGTCTTCCAATGCCGCCTCCATAGCGTCTCTTAGAGAAGGCAGAACAGATTTTTGATGCGCCATCACACTGAAATACTCCATTTGCTCGCCGCGCACTTGCTCACCCTTTGGGGGCATGTTCACTTCCTGGTCCCACTGCAGCAATGCAATGGTAGAATTGATGAGGGCTATTTCTTCCATTTTGGCTTTGAATTGCCCGTATTTAGAATTTTCCATTTGATACTTTTTTTGATATGCTGAGGGGCAAAGATTAATTTTGAACCGAATGACAGGGCCATTGAAATGCTGAGCAGGCAGCAGATATTTGTGATTGCCCTGATTGCTGCGCTTCTGGTAGCCTTGGCCGGCTATCTGGTTTATCGGCAGGCTAACCCCTTCAAGCCCCGACAAATCGGTGATGGCATACCCAATTCAGCATTTTTGGCATACTCAACCCAGAACCTGCAGGGGGGGTGGGACAAATGGCAAGGTTATGAGGCTGTAAATGCCCTATTCAGCGGGTCTGCCGGAAACAGGGTAGAAAATGAAATCGAATTAATTGACTCTTTTTTTTCGGGCGAACTCAAACTTGATGATTTGCAACTTACAGAGTTTGCCATTACTGTGCACAAAACGGCTGTAGCGCGCTTTGATGTACTGCTTTTGGCAAAATCAGCACTGCCGCTGACTGCAAAAGGAATAGCGAACGGAATTAAAGATGCTGGTGAAGAGTGGTCTATCAGGCAGCACACCTATCAGGGTATAGAGGTGATAGAGGTTCTGCGTGAAAATGAGTATCAGTTCAGCCTGGGCACCCAGGGCGGAATTCTTGCTGCCACAAAAAACACCTTGCTGATTGAATCTGCAATTGACGCCTTGAACTCCTCGGCGGGGCGCCAGCAGCAAATGGCTGAGTTGGTGAATAGCCGAAAAGCAGAAAATAAACTGCTGCTAAACATGAATTTACTCCCTGATTTTTTGACTGTTTTCACAAATCAGGTTCCTGAATGGACCATTGAATGGGCGCAAAATGGAGGCATTTTGATGCTTGAGGACGAAAAATCACAGGGGGGCCTGTTATTGACAGGAATTGTTCCTGGGACGACCTCACATACAATCCCTTTTATTGGAGAAGCCCATGATTGGGAGATACTCGGCATCATGCCCCAGCAAACTGTGGCAGCAAAGGCTGAGTGGAACCATAGAGCTGAAGGGCCTTTTCCGGCGCTGAAATCTCATTTTACAGGCCTCCGTGCTGAAATCCTGCTGCAATCGGCAGGGCCTTCTGATACTTCCAAAGTCGCCCAAATTTTTGAGACCTCATCACCTGACACTTTGAATAAATGGCTGGCAAAGGAGCAGCTGGCAACTGACTTGCATTTTGCAAAGGAGAATTATCGCGGCTATGTGGTCTATCCATATCAGGAAGAAAAACTGAAACCAGATGAAAAGGCGCCCTTCTTTTACTGTGTGCTGGGCAATTTTTTGGTGCAAGGCGGCAAACCTGAGATTGTAAAGAGGATTATCGATGCATTCATAGATAATCGTTCACTTAGGGATGATGCCAGCCTGAAAGCCATGCTGAGAAGTGTGGGAAACCGGCAAAGCAAAATCGCCTGGCTTAACAGTTTTTCTTTTGCACAGGAACTTCCGCGATGGCTGAATCCGGTGTTTGCCCAAAAACTCAAAGAGGAAAGTTTACGAAATCCATCACTTGGATACATGGGAATCAGCTTGGATTATACTGAATCAGGAACTCTATGGTCAATCTATCTGGGCCCGCAAAACCAGAACATAGCAGGGGGTGAACTGTGGGCATTTACTGCCGCTGCAAAAATTGACTGGTTCGGGCCCTGGCCGGGTAACAGTAATCTTTATTATGCCATAGACACTACGGGTATGCTGAATGCGCTGAATCCTGCCGGGCAAGTGCTGTGGCGCAGCAAAGCACTGGGGCGGATTATGGGAGAACCAGCAGAGCTATCACACTTTAGAAATGGGATTCAGCAGCTGCTATTAAATACTGGTACATCACTTCACCTGATTGGGCCTGACGGAAAAGAGGTGGGCAATTATCCCATTCGGCTCCCCAGCCAATCTCAAGGGATTGTCGCAACCCGCCCTTCAGGCAATGATTTCAGCGGTCAGTATTTTGTAGTGTGCGGTGCGGGCAGCATTTATGGCTATGAAGTTTCAGGAAAACCATTGCCGAATTGGAGCCCCAAAAAAATGAGCGGTGAAATTGAGAACGCGTTTTCAAGTGATGCTGGCCTGCACGTTTTTTCGAATAAAGGGTACACTTTGCTCAGCTATAACTCTGCTGTAAAATCCTCTGCAGCGAGCTTAAGAAACCTTGCCAGCGTGGCCTGCTCTTTATCACCAGGTTTTAATATTTCCGCCATTGACTCTGCCGGTAAGCTGCTGATTATCAAAGAAAATGGTGAGCATGAAAAAATCCGGATTGCTACCCCTGGTGCAAAATATCTTTCAACAGGGAATCGCATCAAAGGGCGAGACGAGCCATTCATTATCGTAGGGACAGACAGCAATCTTACGGTGGTGAGCTACAAAGGAAAACTGATTGCAAAAACACCTGCAAGAGGCAAAGTTGATGGAAAGCCCCTTGCCATTTCCGGAGCGTATGTATATCCATCAGACGGTGCCATTTATCTGAGCCGAGATGACGGTAGCATTTTGAATGGCTGGCCAGTGAGGGGCAGTTCAAGTTACAAACTTGCAAAAAGTGAAAATGGGAGGCCATTGCTGC
>CBDTVD010000089.1:0-6746 GCA_965363965.1 uncultured bacterium | reverse complement strand
CGCTGACACTTCATTGCATTGAAACGCTGAAGCCCCGCCCCGCAAAGGGCGGGGTTTTTGGTATGCGGCGGGAGAAAATGGAATCGCGGGTCCGCCAGCTGCTCATCCCTACTGAACAATACATTCAGCTGAAAGATGGCAAAAAAATCCAAAAGGAACGGAGCTATCTCCCGGGCTACATGCTGATAGAGATAGACCTGAACCCGGAGGTGATGCACCTGATAAAAAATGTCCTCGGCGTAATCGGCTTTCTGCCCAAAGCCTCCCCTGAGCCGCTGAAACAATCGGAAGTGAATAGGATTCTGGGCCGAGTGGATGAAACCAACCAGGCTGCCGATACCATTGAAATCGGTTATCTCCCTGGTGAATCAGTCAAAGTCATAGACGGCCCTTTCAACGGTTTCGATGGGGTCATCGAGGAGATTAATGAGGAAAAAAAGAAACTCAAGGTAACAGTCAAGATATTCGGGCGCAAAACGCCGGTTGAACTCAACTACATGCAGGTTGAAAAAAGTTGAGAAACTGATATTCCGGCTTGACTGAAGGTCCTCACCATCCCCCCAAAATATTCAATAGCAACAAAAAAAGAAAATAAAAAGCAATGGCAAAAGAAATAACTGCCTTCATCAAACTTCAGATTAAAGGCGGCGCGGCCAACCCATCGCCTCCCGTAGGGCCCGCATTGGGTTCCAAAGGTGTCAACATCATGGAGTTCTGCAAGCAATTCAATGCGCGCACCCAGGAAAAAGCCGGCAAAGTGCTGCCAGTGGTCATCACCGTTTATAACGATAAGTCCTTCGAGTTTATCGTAAAAACTCCCCCCGTGGCCATTCAATTGATGGAAGTAAGCAACTTGAAAAGCGGTTCCGCACAGCCAAACCGCGTAAAAGTAGGCTCAGTAAATTGGGACCAGGTTCGCACCATCGCCACAGATAAAATGACCGACCTCAACTGCTGGGAAGTTGAAAGCGCAATGCGCATGGTGGCTGGCACAGCCCGCAGCATGGGCCTCACCGTCAGCGGAACCCCGCCTTGGGGCAATAGCTGATTTTACCGTACCTTTGCAAACCATTTTTTAAAGAGCCGTGGCCAAAATCACCAAAAAGCGCAAGGAAGCGCTCACCAAGATCGATACAGCTAAACAGTACTCCATTCAGGATGCTGCTGGCTTGGTCAAGGAGATTTCTTCCACCAAATTTAATTCTTCAGTAGATATCGATATTCGCTTGGGTGTCGACCCTCGCAAACCAAACCAAATGGTACGCGGCACAAGCGCATTGCCGCATGGCACAGGCAGGGAACTGCGCGTGCTGGCACTGGTGAATGCCGACCGTGAGGACGAAGCCAAAGAAGCAGGTGCCGACTATTACGGGCTGGATGAATACCTCAAAAAAATCGAGGGCGGATGGACAGATATTGACGTTATCATTACCACCCCTGATGTAATGCCCAAACTTGGCCGGCTCGGCCGAGTACTTGGCCCGCGCGGACTGATGCCCAACCCCAAAGCTGGTACAGTTACCACCGACGTAGGCCAAGCCGTAAAAGAAGTGAAAGCGGGTAAAATCGACTTTAAAGTTGACAAAACCGGCATCATCCACACTTCCATTGGCCGTGTAAGTTTTGCACCGGAACAGATTGTTGAAAATGCAATCGAAATCCTGCAGACTGTCGCCAAACTCAAGCCATCCAATGCCAAAGGCACTTATATGAAGAGCATCACGCTCAGCAGCACCATGAGCCCCGGCATCACCATAGACCCTAAATCAATCTCCGGCATCTGATTGCCGCCGCTTTTAAAATCCCTTAACGACACAAAATGAATCGCGAGGAAAAATCCCAAGTGGTGGAAGAGGTCGCCCAAGACCTCGGCAAATACTCCAGTTTTTATGTTACTGACATCGGTGGACTGACAGTCAAACAAAACAACGAGCTCCGCCGCGAGGCATTTAAAAATGGAGTCAAGTTGCGCGTGGTAAAAAACACCCTTATCCGCAAAGCCCTGGAAAGCACCGAGGTAAATCTTGACGACATGCGCGATGTGCTGAAAGGCAGCAGCGCAATAATGATATCTGAAGACAGCAAAGCCCCTGCAAGGCTGATTGAAACGTTCAGCAAAAAATTCAAGAAGCCCCTGCCAGTGATGAAGGCGGCTTACCTGCAGGAAAGCCTGTTCATCGGCCACGGTGAATTGGAAAACGTGCTGAAACTCAAAAGCAAAAATGAACTCATTGGCGGTGTACTCGCCATGCTGCTTGCTCCGGCAGCCAACATCGTCAGTGCCTTGCAAAACAATGCTGGCCAAAAAATCGCTGCCCTGCTTAAAACACTCGAGGAGCGCGAAAACGCCTGACCACAGGCAAACCACATCATCTATATCCCTTTCTTAAAAAAAACAAAAAATAAATAAACGTAAAAATGGCTGACGTAAAATCAATCGCCGAGCAACTGGTAAACCTGACCGTAAAAGAGGTTACTGAGCTTGCCCAAGTACTCAAAGACGAATATGGCATCGAGCCTGCAGCTGCACCAGTAGCCATGATGGCTGCCGGCGGTGGCAGCAATGAAGCAGCTGCCCCGGCTGAGCAAACCGAATTCGATGTAATCCTCAAAGCGCCAGGCGGTGCAAAACTCAACGTGGTAAAACTGGTCAAAGACCTCACAGGCCTCGGCCTCAAAGAGGCTAAAGAACTCGTTGATGGTGCACCAAAAGCCGTTAAAGAGAAAGTTTCGAAAGAAGAAGCTGAGCGCATCCAGGCCGCACTGGTTGAAGCTGGTGCTGAAGTTGAAGTGAAGTAATCATACCCTGATTACTCCCCAGCTCCAGCAAAGTAATTCGCAGAATCCTGCCATAGCCCCTAAAAAGGGCTGACTGAAAGGACAGACTTGCCATTGAACTATGGCAGGTCTTTTCCTGTTTATATACCCCCTGCCCCGCAAAAGGCCCCCCATCTTTCCCAAACCAAAAAATTAAAGCTCCAAATACCTTGGCAAAACTGACGCAATCAGGGCGAATAAACTTTGCCCGACTGCAAAACAGCTATGAATATCCTGACTTTCTGGAAATACAACTCCAAAGCTTCAAGGATTTCTTCCAGCTTGAAACTCCGGAAGATCAGCGCACCAATGAAGGATTGTTCAAGGTTTTTGCCGAGAACTTCCCCATCACCGATTCCCGCAACATCTATGTGCTGGAATTTCTGGATTACTATGTTGATCCGCCCAAGTATGCAATTGATGAGTGCATTGAGCGTGGCTTGACCTACAGTGTCGCCCTAAAAGCCAAACTGAAACTCTACACCACTGATAAAGAACACGAGGATTTTGAAACAATCGTGCAGGATGTGTATCTGGGTACAATCCCATACATGAGTCCCCGCGGTACATTCATCATCAACGGCGCTGAACGGGTTATCGTGTCCCAAATCAGCCGCTCCCCAGGGGTATTCTTCAGCTGGAGCCTGCACAGCAATGGCACTCGACTTTACTCAGGCAAGGTGATTCCTTTCAAAGGCAGCTGGATAGAGTTCGCCACCGATGTAAACAACGTCATGTTCGCTTACATCGATAGGAGAAAGAAATTTCCTGTAACCACCCTCCTCCGCTCTATCGGCTATGAAACCGATAAGGACATCCTTCAAATCTTCGACCTTGCTGAAGAAATAAAAGTCAGCAAAACCAAGCTCAAGGGCCTCGTAGGCAGAAAACTGGCTGCAAGGGTGCTGCGCAAATGGATAGAAGACTTTGTGGATGATGACACCGGTGAAGTAGTGCAGATTGAACGGAATGAAGTGGTGATGGAGCGCGAAACCGTGCTGACAGACGACAATATCAACCAAATTCTTGATTCCGGCGAGAAAACCATCATCCTCGATAGGGAAGATATTGATACTCAAGATTATGAGATCATTTATAACACCCTCAACAAGGATCCATCCAACTCGGCCAAGGAGGCATTGGAGCATATTTATCGGCAGCTGCGAAATGCAGACCCGCCCGATGAAGAAACCGCCCGCGGCATCATTGACAGGCTCTTCTTCAGCGACAAGCGGTATGATCTGGGTGAAGTAGGCCGATATCGCATCAATAAAAAACTCGAAAGAAGCGAGAGCATGGACACGAGGGTGCTTACCCGAGAGGACATCATCTCCATCATCAAATACCTCATCGAGCTCAGCAACTCAAAAGCCGACATTGATGATATTGACCATTTGAGCAACAGGCGCGTGCGTACAGTCGGCGAGCAGCTATACAGCCAATTCGGCGTAGGACTGGCAAGGATGGCGCGCACAATCCGCGAAAGGATGAACGTCAGGGACAATGAAATTTTCACCCCTACTGACCTCATCAACAGCCGCACGCTAAGCAGTGTAATCAACACCTTCTTTGGTACCAACCAGCTCAGCCAGTTTATGGATCAAACCAATCCGCTGGCAGAAATCACCAACAAACGCAGGCTTTCTGCACTGGGCCCAGGCGGACTCAGCAGGGAACGCGCAGGTTTCGAGGTAAGGGACGTTCACTATACCCACTACGGCAGGCTCTGCACAATCGAAACACCTGAGGGGCCAAACATCGGCCTCATCAGCAGCCTGAGCGTATATGCCAAAATCAATGGCATGGGCTTTATTGAAACCCCTTACCGAAAAATAGCTGACGGACACATCACAAAGGAAATCACCTTTTTGAGTGCAGAGGAAGAAGACGACAAAATGATCGCCCAGGCCCAGGACCTTCCTGAAACTGGGGTATATGACAAGATGGCCGCAAGGCAAGGGGGCGAGTTCATCATCACCGATGGCCACAACGTCCAGTTTATGGATGTTGCACCCAATCAGATTGTTTCGATTGCCGCATCACTTATTCCATTCCTTGAGCACGATGATGCAAACCGTGCCCTGATGGGAAGCAACATGCAGCGCCAGGCCGTCCCACTCATCCGCACCGATGCCCCTATTGTAGGCACGGGCATTGAGCACAGGATTGTGCAGGACAGCCGAATCATCAACACTGCTGAAGGTGATGGCGTAATCGAGTATGTGGATGCCACCAAAATCGTTGTGCGATATGACCGCACCGAACTTGAGGCCCTGCTGGACTTTGAAGGTGACAAAAAAACCTATAACCTCATCAAATACCGCCGCACCAACCAAAGCACCAGCGTTACCCTGAAGCCGATTGTGCGCAAGGGCCAGCGAGTGAAAAAAGGTGAAGTGCTGTGCGATGGTTTTGCAACTGAAAAGGGCGAACTCGCACTTGGCAGAAACCTGGTGGTGGCATTCATGCCCTGGAACGGGTACAACTTTGAGGATGCGATTGTTATAAATGAAAAAGTGGTGAAGGAGGATTTCTTCACCTCCATTCACATTGAGGAATATGATCTCGACGTCCGCGACACCAAACGCGGGGTGGAAGAATTTACAAGCGATATCCCCAACGTAAGTGAAGAAGCAACCAAACACCTCGATGCCCTCGGCCTCATCAGAATTGGTGCAGAGGTGAGAGAAGGCGACATCATCATCGGAAAAATTACGCCCAAAGGCGAAACCGAGCCATCGCCTGAAGAAAAGTTGCTCCGCGCAATCTTTGGCGAGAAAGCCGGCGATGTAAAAGATGTCAGCCTGCGCATGCCCCCGTCAGCCAAAGGCGTGGTAGTAGAGAAAAAACTCTTCGAGCGTGCCCGCAAGGATAAAACCAGCAAGGAGCGCGATAAGCAGATGTTCAAAAAACTCGAGGAGCAGCACCAGCGCCAGAGTGCCGACATCCGAAACCTGCTGATTGACAAACTCACTCAGCTCCTCGATGGAAAATCAAGCAACTCCGTCAACAGCATCTATGGTGAGGAATTGCTGCCCAAAGGCTCGCGTTTCAACCCCAAGAACCTCGCTAAAATTGATTTCCTTGAAGTTGATGCAAACAACTGGACCAATGACACCGAGCGAAATGGAAATGTGAAAAGCATCATCCAGAATTATCGCAACAGGCATAATCAGGAAGTAGCCCGATACAAGCGGGAGCAATTCGCCATCCAAGTTGGTGATGAACTGCCCACCGGCGTACTGAAAATGGCCAAAATCTACGTGGCTGAAAAACGCAAACTCCGCGTAGGCGATAAAATGGCGGGCCGCCACGGCAACAAGGGCATCGTTGCCCGAATTGTGCCAGGTGAGGACATGCCATTCTTGGAAGATGGAACACCCGTGGACATCGTGCTCAACCCCCTCGGTGTGCCATCACGAATGAACCTCGGGCAGATTTATGAGTCGATTCTCGGCTGGGCTGGCCTCAAACTCGGAATCAAATTCGCGACCCCCATTTTTGATGGCGCCAGCGAAGCTGAAGTGCTGAAGTATCTGGAAGAAGCGGGCTTGCCTGAGGGCGGCCGCACCCACCTGTATGACGGCATGACCGGCGAGCGATTCAACCAGGCCACCACAGTCGGCGTAATCTACATGATGAAACTCAGCCACATGGTTGACGACAAAATGCACGCACGCTCAATCGGGCCATACAGCCTCATCACCCAGCAGCCCCTCGGCGGTAAAAGCCAGTTTGGGGGTCAGCGCTTTGGCGAGATGGAAGTATGGGCACTCGAGGCATTCGGTGCAAGTAATATTCTGCAGGAAATGCTCACCATCAAAAGCGATGATATCGTGGGCCGCGCTCGCACCTATGAAGCAATCGTTAAAGGTGACAACCTGCCCGATGCTGGCCTGCCTGAAAGCTTCAATGTACTGCTCAACGAA
>CBDTVD010000088.1:0-6755 GCA_965363965.1 uncultured bacterium | reverse complement strand
TTTTCCACGGTCTTGTCCCGCATGCAATGCGTTTCTGCGGCTTCCCGCATAAAAGGAGGGGAGTAATAGGGCCAGAATTGAAATGCTGAAATACAGAGAGACGTTTTTCATGATGATGGCAAAGGTAAAATAGCAGTTCCATAAAAAGAAGGACTGCCGAAGACTTATTATTGGCTTAATGCAAGATTTAACTTGTTCATCATTTGCGGCTGGCCCCAGTCCTGGCCGATGTTCACCTGAAAAACAAGCAGCGCATTGGCATCATAAACATAGGTGCTGGGTATGCTGGGCACGCCCAGATTCTTCAGCCGCACAGGTGTGTGCAGATACGTTACCGTAAACCCAGGGTGCTCATCTCTGAAAGTTTTCAGCACCTCCATCGGTTCGTCGCTCAGCAGCAGAAAAACCATCTTGCCCTTCATCGTCCTTTTTGCGCGCTCGATGCTGGGCAGTTCTGTCCGGCTGAATTTGTTCAGGGTCTGGAACATATTCAAAAAAACGGCCTTGCCGGCAAACTGGCTCCATTTCACCGTGTCTCCATTCAGGTCCAGCATCACCGTTTTGATGAAATCGGTGGTATCAGCTGGTGGTCGGGGCAAAGCTGACTCTTGGGTTGATGTTCGGCTTACTGCATTTTCAAACTCACCTGCAGGGGCAAGCACACCATGCCCCAGCCAAGCGATTGCCAGCAAGGGAAGCAGCGAAATTTTCAGGACCTTGGGTCGGATGATTTGCACTTGTCAAAGATATTAAAAATCGGGCCGAGGTTTTCATCACAGCCCTGCACCGCGCATGCCCCATCGCTGACTTGATGCTTAAACGCCCGCATTGGTGCGGAAAAGTTTCACAGCTATCGCCAGCAGCACCACCCCGAAAATTCGGCGCAGCATGCTTTGCCCTACATCGCCAAGTGCCTTTTCAATCCGCTCGATGTTGCGCAGCACTATGTAAATCACCCCAATGTTAAGCACAAGGCTGATGAGGATGACTGTCAGGCTGTACTCTGCCCGCAGGCTCAGCAGGGTGGTCATCGTCCCCGTCCCAGCCAGAATGGGAAAGGCCAGCGGCACTATGCTCGCGCTCTTGGGCATGTCGTGTTTGAATAACTCAATTCCCAGCAGCATTTCAAGGCTGATGATAAATATCACAAAGCTGCCTGCGATGGCAAAACTGCTCACATCCAGCCCTATCAGGCTCAGAACACCCTCGCCGGCAAACAGGAAAACTATCATTATCAGGAATGCTGTCCGAGTCGCCGCCCCTGCATTGATTTTTCCCGTGCGCCCCCGCAAACTGATAATCACCGGAATGCTGCCGATTACATCAATCACTGCAAACAGTACCGTGCTGGCACTCAGCACATTTTTGGCAAGGGCGAGGTAATCAGATTCCATGGACGCTTCAGCAAAGGTCAGGTGCCGGGCTCCAATCACCACCCTGCCGGAGCAGTTTTCAGTATTCTTGCACCATGACGGTGATAGAAGAACAAGTGCTGCTGACCTGGCAGATACATAACCGCAGCATGCTGCTGACCATTGACCACATCCCCGATGATGCCTGGAACGCCAGCTTCAGCGGACGCGGCCGAGGGGTGGCCGGCCAGCTGACCCACATCCACAACATCAGGCATTGGACACTGGAGAGCTACTGCAAAAAAACCGCACAATCAATTCCGAAAATCATGGCCGCAGACCCTTGCGACAGGGACACACTGAAGGAGGCATTTATGCACAGCGGCACCGTGATGGAAAACCGAATCACTTCAGCTTTGGCCGATGGCGGCGCCGTACAGGGAAACCCCCGAGGAATAGTACCGATGGTGGGCAGCTTCATCAGCCATGAGTGCCATCATCGCGGCAACATGTTCATCACCATCAAGCAGGCGGGGCACAAACTGCCGAAAGAATTGCAGTATGACATCTGGTATTGGAACAAACTCTGACCGCTGACGGCATTCAGCGGGCGATTGCTGCCTACCAGTCTTCTTTCACCTTAACCTCATCTGATGCCATGCCGGCTTTCAGCGTGGCAATCAGCTTTTCAATGTCATCGGTAACCTGCTTCATCATTTCATCTGTCTGCAGGGCTTCATAGTCAATTTTGGGGTCGTCTTTCAAAATCCACTTTTCCAGCGGCTCTTTATATCCCCCTTTGTCGCGGTGAAAATCGCTGAATTCATAGCGGTAACGCCCGTCCTTCACTGCCAGGTGCAGTTTATAAATCACCCAGGGCTGCTGAACTTTGGTTTTTGACTTTGTATCCATCAAAAAAATCCGAGTGCTGCACTTGAGGCTGATGGTGCCCTCAGTCTCATTTTTTGCGATTACTTTTTTCTCCCATTCATTGTACATTTTGGGGAGGGTGACATTGGCCCGCTGCCACAGCTTGGCGGGCGTTGCACCTGGCACAGTTACCACTTCAATGTAGCCTGCCTTTTTTTTCTCGGCATCATAGGGAATCTGCGCCCTGAGGCTGAAACAGAAGCCGAGAAGAAGGAGAAATGGAAAAATCGCTTTCATGCTGAGGGAAGGGATGGGTTTGGTGATTGAGTTAGTCAAAGTTGATCAGGTAGTAATTTTTTTTGCCGCGCTGCACAATCAGCAGTTTTTCATGGATGAGGTCTTGCTGGCGCACGCGGTGCTCTGTGTCAGTAATCTTTGCCCTGTTCAAACTGAGGCCGCCTGCCTGAATGAGCTTTCGTGCCTCGCCCTTGCTGGGAAAAATGGAAGTGCTGACAGACAGACAGCAGTTCGACAAGATTAATGCCATCCCTTTTCAGCCCTTCTTTGGGCACAGGGTAAAGCGGCACGCCATCCAATGCATCCAGCAGCGTTTTTGGCTTGATAAGCCGGAGTGCTTCGGTGCTGCCGCTGCCGAAAAGCAATTCGCTGGCCTCTTGCGCCGCTCGGCGCTCTTCTTCACCATGCACCCAGTCGGTTACACTTTCAGCGATGGTCCGCTGCAGTAATCGCTGGTGCGGGGCTGCAGCATGCTCAGCCTCAATTGATTCAATTTTTTCTTTGCTAAGCAGCGTAAAGGTCCGGATGTATTTGGCCCCGTCTGCATCGCTCACATTCAACCAGAACTGATAAAAAGCGTAGGGGCTGGTGCGCCCAGGGCTCAGCCAAACGGCCCCGCTCTCCGTTTTGCCGAATTTGGTGCCATCTGCCTTGGTAATCAGGTTGATGGTGATGGCATAAGCCTCGCCCCCTTCCTTTCGCCGGATGAGTTCAGTGCCAGTTACAATGTTACCCCACTGGTCACTTCCGCCCATCTGCAGGGTGCAGCCGTATTCTTTCCATAATTTGAAAAAATCATAGCCCTGAACAAGCTGATAACTGAATTCGGTAAAACTCAGTCCCGTGGCCAGCCTGTTCTGCACGCTGTCTTTGGCCATCATATAGCTCACGGTGATGTGCTTTCCCACTTCCCTCAAAAATTCAAGGAAACCCATCCCCTTAAACCAATCGTAATTGTTGACAAAAATGGGCTTTTCGCCATCAGCATCTGTCAGCAGATGTTCCAGTTGGGCACGTGTTCCCGATTCATTCGCGCGGAGTTCTTTTTCTGTAAGCAGGTTGCGCTCTGCGCTTTTCCCGCTGGGGTCGCCAATCATTCCCGTTGCGCCTCCAACCAATGCCACAGGCTGATGCCCTGCCCGCTGCAAATGGCGCAAAAGCATCACCTGCACCAGGTGGCCAACGTGCAGGCTGTCAGCAGTCGGGTCGAATCCTATGTATCCGCGTGTTTTACCGTGTGCAAGCATCTCGCCCGTCCCAGGCATGGCATCGTGCAGCATACCCCGCCAGCGGAGTTCTTCTATCAGGTCAATGGGCATGGCTTGTGGCGGTCAAAATGGTGTTTATTGATGGCCGCAAAGGTATCTGGAGATTCAAATTTCCTTGCGCAATGCGGCCTTTCCACATGTTGTCCATAATTCCTGGTATTCGCCATTTGCACGCAATGCAGTGGTTGTCTTAAGTTTGCCGCCTATAAAACAACAACAATCCAAACTCAATCACAAATTATGAAGATGAAATCCTCATTTCTCCGGATGGGTGCCTTTGCCATTGGCATCACCCTTTTGACATCAGCCTGCACTTCAATGGCCCACACCATGCGCGAGCCAAACTCTCGGCTTGAGCTTGAAAAGTCTGACTTCACCCTCAGCGGACAAGTTTCTGGTGAGGCTACCACAACCCGCATCCTCGGCATTGATTTTTCCCGGCTCTTCGGGGCAAACATGGGTGCTTCTGAAGGCGGTGTTACATCTGCAAACCCTCTGGCCATGCTCCAAATGACCGCTGGTTCACTCCCTGTCATCGGCAGCGTTGCTTTCGATCGCACTCAATCCTATGCACTTTATGAACTGATGGCTGCAAACCCCGGATATGATGTAATCCTTTATCCTCAGTTTGAAACAAGGGTAGAGCGCCCCATCGGCCTCGGATTCATTTACAAAATCACCACAGTAAAAGCCATGGCGCGCCTCGGCAAGCTGTAGGGCTTTTATCCATGAATTAACCTGGAGGGGAGTCATTGGCCTCTCCATCACTTTTATGGCTTTGCAGCCCATTCCCAGCCCCCAAAAGGCTGACTGGCTGCAAAGCCATTTTGATTTATTGTAATTTGAGTATATGAAGCAAGTCCATAACAGCCCAGGCATTTTCACCAATCGATTTTGGCTCGGTTTGCTCAGCCTGTTTTATTGTTTCCTGTTCATCAGTTTACCCAAGAATGGCTTTACCGGTGATGTAGAACACTACTTTGGCTCATGGGCACATCGGATTTTTACGCATGGCATCAGCCAGGCTTACATCGACACCGATGCCAATTATGCCCCAGGTTATCTCTATATCCTGCAAGTTTTTGGCTGGATGCAGGGCTCAGTTGAAAGCATACATCGAAATATCTGGTACACCAAAGCCATTACCCTGCTTTTTGATCTTGGTGCATTATACCTGCTGGTCCACATGTTGCGAAAGTTCAGGTTGCCCACACACATGGTGCTGTTTGTTCTGCTGAACATTGCTTACCTTTATAACACTTATGTCTGGGGCCAGATAGATGGCATTTATACTGCCATTTTGCTGGGGACTTTTTATGCTGCAGTGTGTCAGCGGCCCGTGCTGGCCGCAGTTCTGTTTATAGCGGCGCTCTCAGTCAAACTCCAGGCGATTGTTGCATTGCCCGCCATCGGGCTTATGCTGCTCCCCATCTTCAGGCTCAAGCCCATTACCCTTTTCTATTCCGTTTTTGCTGCTGCCCTCACCCAGGGGCTTGTGTTTCTGCCATTCATTGTGCACGGCACTTTCGGTTCCATGTGGGCTGTTTATGCCAATAGCAGCAGCCACTTCCCCGTGGTGCAGGCCAATGCTTTCAATTTCTGGCATTTGCTGCGCCACATAGTGCCCCATTTTCCAGTGGATATCTGGGGGCCTGACACTCAAAAGCTTGTGGGCCTTGAAGTAAAAACCCTGGGCTTTGCCCTGTTTTTCGCGTCTGCCGCCATAATGCTGTGGCCCCTTGCCTTGCGCACCTATCAGAAAATCAAACAGAAAACCTCAGCCTTTTCCCTGACCGATGTGCAGATGGCGGCCCTCGCCATCACGGGCTCGGTACTTTGCTTTTTCATCTTCAATACCGAAATGCATGAGCGATACAGCCATCCTGTCATCCTCTTCAGCGCGGTTTATGCAGTCCTCAGCGGCCGATGGGCCATCAATATTCTCCTCTCCATCGCTTACACTTTAAATCTTGAACAAGTGCTCAAGTGGATGAAGCTGCCCAATTATAACACCCTTATGTGGGATACCTGGGTGGTGGCAGTGCTTTATCTGGCAGCGCTTTTCCTCACCACTCGGCGGCTTTACATTCTGGCAAAAATGGAGAGCAAAGCAAACATTGCCTTAACAGCGGAGTAAACAGCCATCTACAGCTTTGCCTCCAAACCATCCGATTCCTTGGCAGGTGCAACACTGCTGAACAGGCCCAGGGGGTGGCCGACAGCAAAATGCTCAGCTGGCGGACTGAATTTGCGGCCGGCGCGGCGAGGCTTTCTTGAAATTGACAAGCAATACAACTTTGCGACACTAAACTCCATGTCGCATAAATGCACGCTGACCCTGATTTATCAGCCCACCGCAGCACCCTCGGCACACGCCTGAAGGCCCATCTGCGGTACCTGTGGTTCTATGCCCTGCTGAGTTTTGCCTTGGTGTGGGTGCAGCCCAGGGTGATTTACCTTTTCAAGGCAGGCCGATTGAAGGATGCTGGAATGCTCCGCCGCCGATACTGCAATTGGATACTGAAAAATTCAGGGCTTACCCTCGAAATTTCAGGTGAACCCGGGCAAGAAATGTCGGTGTATGCGGCCAACCACACCACGCTGCTGGATATTGTGGTGCTGGGGGCAGTGCTGCCGGGGGGCAGTTTCTTTCTGGGGAAAGGCGAATTGCTGAAGTGGCCGATCCTGGGGACTTGGTTCAAGTATCTGGATGTGTTTGTTCCAAGGGGCGACAGCACCCGCAGTGCGGCCAGCGTACGGGCGGCCGCTGACAGAATCAGGCAGGGCTTTGCCCCGATTGTTTTTCCTGAGGGCGGAATCTATGCCGATGCCCCTGCCCTCCACCCGTTCCAGCAGGGTGCGGCCATGCTCAGCCGATTGCACAATCTGCCCATCCAGCCCATCGCTTTGCCAGACCTTTGGCAGCGAATGCCAGATGGAAGGTTCACCCTCAGCGGCGAAAAGTGTA
>CBDTVD010000087.1:0-6812 GCA_965363965.1 uncultured bacterium | reverse complement strand
GCAGCCCGCTTCATGCATCTGGGCGAAGAGTTCATGCAGTTGAATAGCATCCGGAGTGGTGTGAGTAGCCACCAATTCCCTTTCGCCGACTTTATTTCCTAAAGTAGAAATCAGCCCAGTTTTGTGCCCGAGCTGCTGGCTCAGCTGCCACAGCAGGTTAGCCACTGTTGTTTTGCCGTTGGTGCCGGTTACCCCGACAATGGTAAGTTTTTTATGGGCGTTACCATAAAAATTGGCGGCAATTTCTGCCAGTGCCCTGGTGGGTTGCTCGGTTACCAGCCACGCGGCTGGTGGTGATGCGGCAAATTGCTGAATGGCGCCTGCCATGCAGAGTACAGCATTTGCACCCTTCCCCAAGGCATCGGCAATGTAATCGGCACCATCGCCGGCTGTGCCTGGCAATGCAGCAAATAAATCGCCTTTTTTTATTTTTCGGCTATCGAGGCACAGGCCAGTAATTTCTGTTTCATTCAGGCCCATGCGCTGAATTCCTTCGATGCCGCGTAGTATTTCTCTTAGCTTCAACCTTGCTGTAATTTGATATGGATTAATTTTGGATTCTGGTCATCCTCAATGGCTTCCGCCACCCGTCCGTGCCCAGAAAATCGGACGGTGTATCCTGCCATTTCCAGCAGATAAACTGCATCAGTAAGCACCATTCCCTTTACATCGGGCTTGTGATTTGTGCGCAGATTCACTGGCTTATACTGCCCCCCTTTTGGCGCAATCCATTCCTTTGCCGCACTGCTGGTTTTGCGGTTAGAAACGGTATGCATAAAGGCTGAATAGTGTTTGCCCTGCATCACCTCAGCTGCATCTGCAAAATATTCCAACCCTGAAACCGTATCTGCTGGGTTGGCCGCTTTGCTGGCATAAATCCTGTCGGAAATCTGGCGGAAAACAGGTGCGGCCACCGCTGCGCCATAAAAGCCATTTTCTGATGGGTCTGTTATCACCACAATGCAGCTATACTCAGGCTTATCTGCAGGAAAATAGCCGCAAAAACTTGATTTATAAGTTTTTTTGCCATGGTACCCTCGGCTGTCATCGGCAACCTGCGCGGTGCCAGTTTTTCCTGCAATTTGGTAGAGAGGAGATTTTAAGCTCATGGCAGTGCCGCTGTCCACAACCATCTCCAGCATTCGCTGGACTTGTTTCAGGGTTTGGCTGCCGCAAACTTCTGGGTTGATTACATCTGGCTCAATGGACTGTATGGTTGCAGCCCCTTCTTTGATTGCGGTTACAAAGTAGGGGCGCATCATGCTGCCCCCATTGGCGATTGCATTGTAGAGGGCCAATGTTTGGAGGGGAGTTTGACTAACCTCATAACCTATGCTCATCCAAGGCAAAGTGGTTCCGTTCCAATTGGGGCTGTTAGGGGTTTTCAAATATGGTTTGCCCTCGCCCATTATCGATACACCCATGGGTTTATCAATTTGCAGCGATTTCAAGTAATTGATGAACACTTCAGGGCGCTTGCTGAATGCCTGATAAACCAGTTTGCTGATGCCTACATTGGAACTCAGCGCAAAAGCTTTCTCAAGCGAGATGTTTCCGTAGCCGCCTTCTTTTGAATCTTTCATAACACGGTCAAAGAACTGGGTCTGGCCGCCCGCCGTGCTTACCAGGGTGCCAGGTTTGGCGCTGCCTTCCTCAAGCAATGCCATCACGCTTGCCAGCTTAAAGGTGCTGCCAGGTTCACTGCTCTCGCCAATGGCATAGTTATATATCTCATCATAGGTGCCATCGGGCATTTTGGTCAAGTTGGAAATGGCTACTATTTTTCCTGTTTTCACTTCCATCACAATCGCACAGGCGTGGTGCGGTGCGTGCCGCTGGGTTGCAGCAAGCAATGCAGCATATGTCGCATCCTGAATGCTGACATCTATGGTAGTGATGATATCCAGCCCATCCTGAGGGTCTTTCTCGGCTTTATCATGCACCGGGATGCTGCGTCCGTGGCTGATGCGCTGCATTAGCCGCATTCCAGCTTCGCCTGTAAGGTATGTATTGTATGCACCCTCAAGGCCGACAGGTTTCAGGCCGGGAGCGGCATAGCCAATGGTGCGATATGCAAGTCGGTCGAGTGGCATAATGCGCCTGCTTTTTTCCTGTACTATAAAGCCACCCCGATACAGCCCATGCCGAAAGATGGGGAATTCCCTGATTTCTTTTAAATTCAGGTAGCTCACTTTTCGGGCAATCAGCAGGTATCGTGATTTTTTCTTGCGTGCCGCGCGAAGGGTTTTGGCCCACTCTGCCTGTGTATGGTTGCCGAAATAATCCGATAAACACCAGGCAAGGCTATCAACGCCATTGTTGAAAGTGGTATCCTGCAAACCCTCAGCTGCAAGGTCCAGCCGGAGTTCATACTCTGGAATGCTGGTGCTCAGCAGGCTGCCATTTGCTGCGTAGATGTTTCCTCTGCGGGGCTCAATTGTGGTGTATTGCAGGGCCTGTTTTTCAGCTCGTGATAGCCAATGGCTGCGCTCAACCGTCTGGATATGGACTATCTTATAGACCACCCCCAGGGAAAGTATCAGGAAAATCAGGAGGGCTGAGTAGGCCCGCCAAACGATGTTCTGCTTAACGTTATCTGCCATCACCAATGGGAATTTGACGCGGGGGCTGGGTGAGTTCAATCAAGCCAAGTTCTTTGGCTCGTCGGGCCACACTGCTCTGCATGCTGAGTTTTGAAAGCCTGGCATTTGCGGTTTGCGATTCAGCGTGCAGGTCTTTCAGCAGGCTGCGGGTTTTGTCTATTTGGACAATTGTTTGTTCACCATAATGATGATTGGCAATGTTGATGGTTGCAAAAAGAGTAGCAAGGCCGATGATTGGCATCCAGTGCCGCAGAAAACGCGTATCCTGCAGCATGATCATCTTGCTGCGGACGGCGGTTTTTACCACTTCAGCCTGGGGCTTTCCGGTGCGCTTGAATTTATTGGACGCCATGCTTATTGCTGAGTTTTCTTGCTGCCCTGAGTTTTGCACTTCGCGCGCGCGGGTTGTTTTCAGTTTCAAGGGGCGATGGTGAAATGGCTTTGGCACTCAATGGTTTCCAAAGTTTTTCATTTGCTCCTGTTAATGCGGAGTCCTTTTTTACTATCCCCCTGTGGAAAAAATCTTTTACCATCCGGTCTTCAAGGGAATGATAGCTGATGATCACTAAAATTCCACCTGGCTTCAGAATTCTTTCAGCGGCCTCCAGCAGTTTTTTCAGGTTATCCAGTTCGCCATTCACTGCAATGCGGATGGCTTGAAAAACCATCGCCAGATATTTTGACAATTTTACAGTTACAGGGCAGTTTTCTTCCGCCACCCTGGCAAGTGCAGCAGTTGAGGTCAGCAATCCTGCATCGCGGGCAGTGAGTAGTGCCGCCGCGAGTGTCTTAGCGTTTGGAATTTCCCCGTACTGGCTCAGCACCTGCTGAAGTTGCAGTGCATCGAGGCCCATGAGGAATTCTGCTGCAGTTTGCCCTGCATCGCCATCCATTCGCATGTCGAGCGGCCCATCATTACGAAAGCTGAAACCTCGCTCAGGGGCATCTACATGGTGGGAGCTAAGCCCGAGGTCGGCAATCATGCCATCAGCACCCATCATACTTAAGTAAGATGCATATTGCAGGATATATTTGAAGTTGTGGTGTACAAGGGTTAGCCGCGGATCGTCAGCAAGGTTTGGCAGCGCATCCCTGTCAGTATCCATGGCCAGCACTCGGCCATTTATACCCAATTGGTCGAGAATGCCTTTGCTGTGGCCGCCTGCACCAAATGTTGCATCCAGATATTTCCCATCGGGTTTTGTGGCCAGGCAGTTCAAGGTTTCCTCAATCATTGCCCCGATATGATAATCAGCCATTCAATTGCCCCCCTTTTCCGCCCATCACACGCTCTGCCAGGGCAGCGAAATCCCCAGGCATATCATTCAGAATGCTGTCATATTCATCTCCCGCCCAAATTTCGATTTTGTTGGTGTGGGCAGACAGCACGATGTCGAGCCCAATTCCCGCATATTCAAGCAGCCTCTTGGGGATCAGAATCCGGCCAGCAGCATCAAGCTGAATTTCTTGTGCCCCTCGGTGAAAAAATCTGATGAACTCGCGATTTTCTTTTACATATGGATTCAAGGCATCCAATTCCTGAGTGATTGATTCCCACACGTTCCAGGGGTATAATGTCAGGCATTTTTCAAAGCCTCTGTTTAACACAAATCGTTCATTTGCATCAGGTGACAATTGGCGGCGCAAGCCTGCCGGAAGGGCAAAACGCCCCTTGTTATCCAGCTTTGCTTCAAACTCACCTAATAGCCCCGCCATTTTCCTCTGTTAAACGGAGCTAAGGTATTGCCGATCTCCACCATCTCCCACCATCTCCCACTCTTTTTTTCTCCACAGTCAATTGTTGATAAGCGACAAATATTTGTGGGAAAGCCATTTTCCCGCTTCAATTTGTTTGTGGATTCGCCAATCACCAGCATGTGGATAGGGCTATACACAATGATGTTAGCACAAGGAAAAAGGGCGAAAGTTGGGTTTCAATTGAAATAAGTGGGTTTTTGTGGGAGATCCTTCCGGGTTCGCCCACCAGCGGAATGTTTCACCTTGATGCACCCATGCAAAAAAGCCAATGGCGATTTTGAATTATCTTACCTTCGCAGTCGTGAATCAAAAGGCGGGCGTCATTTGCATTCTCTCACCACTCGCAATTATGGGCACCCAGTTTGCAGGCACTGAAAACGATTTATTTTCCAGCTTTTAGGGTTTATCAAGAAGGAATGATTAAGCTGACCATAGATGGCCAGGAAATCGAAGTAGAGGAAGGCACCACCATCCTCAATGCAGCTCGAAGGCTTGGCGGCACCAGTGTTCCGCCAGCCATGTGTTATTATAGCAAGCTGAAAGGGAGCGGCGGCAAGTGCAGGGTCTGCCTTGTAAAGGTTACTGCAGGCTCGGCAAAAGACCCGAGGCCCATGCCTAAACTGGTAGCCAGCTGCAACACAATGGCCCAGGATGGAATGGTGGTAGAAAATAAAAAGAGCGATGAAGTGCTTGATGCACGGCGCGCAGTGGTAGAATTTCTGCTGATCAATCATCCGCTTGATTGCCCCATTTGCGACCAGGCAGGCGAGTGCCACCTGCAGGACTTGGGTTATGAGCATGGTGCCCCCAAAACCCGATATCAGGAAGCACGCCGAGTGTTTGAAATGGAGGACATTGGCCCCTACATCAAACTGCATATGAACCGCTGCATTTTATGCTATCGCTGCACCTATGTAGCTGATCAGCTGACACCTGAACGCAAGCACGGAATCATGTGGAGGGGAGATGTGGCCGAAATTTCAACCTACATCCACAACAGCATAGACAATGCATTTTCAGGCAACATGATAGATGTGTGCCCCGTAGGTGCCCTCACTGATAAAACCGCGCGGTTTCTGCAGAGGGTATGGTTTCTGAAGCCATTTAACCTGCACCGTGCCTGCCCCAACTGCAGCGGCAATACAGTAGGTTGGATGCATGCTAATGAAGTTTACCGTGTTACTGCCAGAAAAGACAAATACGGTGAAGTTGAAGAATGGATATGCAACACCTGCCGATTTGAGAGCAAGGATCCGGAACTCTGGGTTAATGAAGGGCCTGTGCAAATAGACAGACATAGCGTCATCAGCCAAAACCACTTTGAGGCACTGTATGATGGTGTGCGGCAAACCCCCCAGCGCAGCATTGCGCCCCGTAAAGATTATTTGGCACCCTCACCCACCCCAACTGAACCACTTCCATAAATGGATTTATTTTTCTTAGCTGAAAAAAGCATTCTTGTCTTCATAGTTTTTGCCATTTCGCTTGGCATTGCGATGTACACCACACTGGGAGAGCGAAAACTCGCGGGCTTTCTGCAGGATAGGCTGGGCCCAGATCGGGCGGGTCCTTTCGGCTTGCTCCAGCCACTTTCTGATGGCGGCAAACTCTTTTTTAAAGAGGAAATAATTCCCAATACTTCTAATCGCTTCCTATTCATTCTGGGGCCTTGCCTGGCCATGCTCACCAGTCTGATGACCTCATCAGTAATTCCCTGGGGGCCTTCACTGGAAATTGCAGGGCGGACAGTACCCCTGCAGATAGCTGACATCAACATCGGAATTCTGTATGTATTTGCCGCAGTTTCGCTCGGCGTATATGGGGTGATGATTGGCGGCTGGGCAAGCAACAATAAATTCAGCCTTTTGGGCGGCATACGTGCCAGCAGCCAAATGATATCCTATGAATTGGCAATGGGCATTGCAATAGTGGCAGTGCTGATGATTTCAGGGTCGCTGAGCCTGAGAGAAATTGTTGACCAGCAGCAGGGGTTCAACTGGAACATCTGGTATCAGCCGCTGGGCTTCCTTATCTTTTTTGTTTGTGCACTCGCCGAGTGTAACCGCGCCCCGTTCGATTTGCCTGAGTGTGAAACAGAACTGATCGGGGGATACCACACAGAGTACAGTTCCATGAAACTGGGCCTCTATCTTTTTTCGGAATATGTCAACATGTTCATCAGTTGTGCTATCATCAGTACGCTCTATTTCGGCGGATATCACTTTCCATTTATTGATAACCTGGATGTCAGCCAGAACGTCCATGCCTTGTTGGGAGTGGCGGTATTCTTTGCCAAAATTTTCACCTTTATGTTCATCTTTATATGGATCAGGTGGACATTGCCCCGTTTCAGATATGACCAGCTGATGCGGCTTGGCTGGCAGGTACTTATTCCGCTGGCCATTTTGAATGTGCTGGCAACGGGGGGAGTGATGGTTTTCCTGGGCAAAT
>CBDTVD010000086.1:0-6853 GCA_965363965.1 uncultured bacterium | reverse complement strand
TGATGTCGAGCTTGCTGCGGCGTCGGGTGCAACCATCATTGGCTTCAATGTGCGCCCCACCATCCAGGCCCGCAAACTCGCCGAGGCCGAGGAAGTGGATGTCCGCCTCTACAGCATCATCTATAACGCCATCAATGAGGTGCGCGATGCCATGGAAGGCCTGCTGGCACCCACGCAGAAAGAGCAGGTGCTGGGCACAGCCGAGGTGCGCAACACCTTCAGCATCAGCAACACAGGCACCATCGCGGGCAGCTATGTGCAGGAAGGAAAAATCACCCGAAACGCCAAGGTGCGCCTGCTGCGCGATGGTGTGGTGATCTTTACTGGTGAACTCGCCAGCCTCAAGCGCTTTAAAGATGACGCCAAAGAAGTCGCCGCAGGATATGAGTGCGGCATCATGATCAGAAATTACAACGACATCAAAGAAGGCGACCACATCGAGGCATTCGAAATAGTGGAAGTAGCCCGGAAATTGGATTAAGGGGGGGTAATTAGGTTAGCCGGCGGCTGTTTACTTTACTGGGCCAAAGGAGAATTTTGAGCTGTCTTTGTTAGTAACCCTGGAAATCAAACTGCCAGCTTCATCTGGCGGGGCGCAATAGGGGCGGTTCTATTTTCATGCCGCAGTAAAAAAAAATTCGGCCGCGCTATTTGGAACCATTCCAAGAGAAGCTTGTTTACACAAGTATCCTCGGCCAGAAATGGCTGGGTGAATCTGAAAAAATAACTTTACAATGAAATTCAAAAACCTGGCGTTCAGCGCCATAGCCGCCCTGATGCTGACTGCCTGCGGCGGACACGAAGGGGACGATGCAAAAATCGGCGAGGCCGAAACGCCTGCAGCCCAAATGGGCACCACCACATACACTGTGGATACCAGCGCAAGCGAAGTGATGTGGCTGGCCAAAAAAGTAACCGGCCAGCACAACGGCACGGTGCAGATTGAAAGCGGAATGCTCGGCGTCGAAAACGGAAAACTCCAAAGCGGGCAGTTTACCATGAACATGAAGAGCATTTATGTGCAGGACCTGGAAGGCAATGCCGAAAACCAGGGCAAACTGACAGGCCACCTCAACAGCCCCGACTTCTTCAACACCGATAGTTTCCCCACGGCAACTTTCGTCATTACTGAAGCCAAAATGAAAGACGGTGCCGGCGCAGCCAACTATGACATCACAGGCAACCTCACCATCAAAGGCATCACCAAAAGCATCACCTTTCCTGCCATGGTGGAAATGCAGGGCGAAATGGCCACCGCCACCGCCGACTTTAATATCGACCGCAGGGAGTGGAACATCCGATACGGGAGCAAAACCTTTTTCCCCAGCATCGGCGACAAAGCCATTTATGATGACTTTAACATCAAACTGAAACTCAGCGCGCGGCCAGCGCAAAGCTGAACCAGCGGGGCTGACCATAGGGGCCCACTATAAAAATTTCATGAGGAGGCCCGCGCTTTCCCATGCCCCGCAAAGGGGAAGGCGAGGGGAGCTTTGTTTGTTAAGTGTGTTAGTGTGTACAGATGCGGCGGAACGGGGCAATTTCTTCCGCTGCATTGTTTGATGAGTCGAGGGCCGCAGATACGGGGGATAGGGCTAAGAACCTTGCCCCACCTTTCTGCGGCCCTCACTTTTTTTGGGGCGGGCGGCTTTTGGCACCCTCAGGGTAAAGGCATCTCCATCTCCCTAACTTTGCCCTGCCATGCTGTAACTGCGGCATTGCACCCCGCATAAATCACTCATGTTTTTTCTGTTTGCCATTGCCAAGCCCGGGTCTGCCCCCGATGTGCTGAACCAAGTATCGGCCCAGGCCGCCCAAAACGGCCTGCAGCTGACAGAAGGGGTCGGGTGGGCCATGATGCATCAGCCAAGTCAGGGGCCTGCCTATCTGCGGCAGAATGCTGGTGTGCTGGCTTGGCACATGGGCTATGCCTGGCACAGGCAGCACCCAAGCTGGGGAACCGATGAGTGGTGCAGCACCCTGTTAGATGGCCCCTGGCCGCTTGACGAGGGCTGGTCTGGCAGTTTTGGCACTTTTGCCTGGCGAGAGAGCGACAGAAAGCTCGCCCTGGCCAATGATTTCATAGGCTTCTACCCCCTGATGGTCGGCCAAACCGATGAGCTGATGGTGGTGTCCTCTTCTGAAATCTGGGCCGGCCGAGTGCTGGGCACGGGCATAGACCACGCAGGAGCAGCCGAGCGAATGATAGGCAATGATTACTGCAACTTCGGCCGCCGCACCATTGTCGAGGGGCTTGAAAGAATTGCCCCTGGAGAGCGATTACTTTTCGACCTCGGCACCTGGCCTGCCCGCCGAGAATCTGCCCTGGATACCCGCCTTTTCAGGGACATCAGAGAAGAAACCCTGAAGCAGGCAGCCGACCGTACATGGCAGGCAATAGAGGCTGAATTTGAAGCCGCCCTGAAAAATGACAGCACCATCCATGTCGCCATGAGCGGCGGAATGGATAGCCGAATCATGCTGGGGGCAATCCCCCAGGGGAAACAGATCATTGGCCAAACCTATGGCAGTGCTGAATACACCGAGGTGCAGATCGCCCGAAAGTGCATCATGACACGGCCAGGTGCCGAGTTCCACAATTACCCCACAGAAGAGCTTTGCCTGCCCCCGAGGCAGATTATGGAAAACCATGTGCACAGCACCGAATCGGTTACCATTGCCACTTGGGCCTCGCTGATTGAGGGCACCACCGACAGCCTCGGCCAGCCCATCCTGCTGGGCGACATGACAGAAGCCATCCCCGGCCGAAACATCCAGACGGTTACCAGCAGGGCCGCCAGAAAAAAACTCTTCCTCAAAACCCTGCTCTCCCCCAACCAATTCCAGTTTCACAACGCTTCCCCGGCTGCTTTCGAGCGATGGAAGGCCAAGATACTCAAGTCAATCAGGGAAAAACTGCTGCGCTTGCACCCTGCCCTTGCTGGCCCATCGCTTGAAACCCACTGGCCGAAAATAGAAGCTGATTTGCAGGAAATGTTCGGGTGGGTGGATGCCTATCAGCTGCCATATGCTGAACTTTATGATGAACTGTTTCAATGGTTTCTGCATGCTCGGC
This sequence comes from uncultured bacterium, assembly GCA_965363965.1. Lineage (GTDB taxonomy): Bacteria > Bacteroidota > Bacteroidia > CAILMK01 > CAILMK01 > CBDTVD01. The sequence continues at coordinate 3,777 of CBDTVD010000086.1, read as the reverse complement.
TGCCCATGGGTCGCCAAGTGCTGCTGTGCAACAAGCACTTCAGGGGCCTGAGCCCCATAATGGGTATGGGCATATTGCAGGCAACCAGCACTGTGCATCCAAAATACCGTGTCAATTACCGGCTGATGGATGCCATTTTCAGGCAGCAGCCAGCCCTCAGGCTGCTCAGCAAACTGCCCACTGCTCAGGTGCCCATGCTGCCATACAGTGCACCCAATTACCTCAAGCTGTTTGCATGGGGTGTCCGCTCTACACTCGACCAGCGGATGACCGCGAGAAGGATGAAGGCCAAAAACCCCGAACTCAGGGGCCGTACCTATCCCCATATCGATTACCTGAAAACCTATCGGATGCAGGGGGCCGCCGACAATGTGCGCAGCTACTTCAGCGGTGAATATCTGGATGCAGAACACTTTGCCGAAAAGGCAAGCAGCCGAGCCACCATGGACACCTGGCCATATGCCCCAACCGACCTGATTAATTCCGCAGCACTGGATATCACCATCCATGCCATCCGGCACCCCGAACTCAGGCTGAATCTGGACTGAGCCTGCCCTGCGCCCACCCTGCACAGGGAACATCCTGAGCCATGTGCCGTTTAAGGTTTCAGCTTTAGCCATGAACAAAACTGCCCAAAACAATCAAGCTAATCTGCCATTGCGCACCGCCGCTTTTGCCGCAGTGGCCGCCAATGTAGCCTATAATTATGTCTATCCTCAGCTGCTCGGCACCCCTCGGATGGACGTCATCAGCGATAAGTATCATAATCTTTTCACCCCTGCCGGCTATGCGTTCAGCATCTGGGGACTGATATACCTCAGTTTGCTGATTTATGGCGCTTATGGGCTTACTGAGAAGGCGCGCAGTAACCATTCAATAGATCAGATTGCGCCGTGGCTCATCGCCGTCAGCCTGTTGTCAATTGCCTGGGTAAGCGTGTTTCCCAATGATCAGATTCCGCTGAGTGCTGCCATTATCGCAGCGATGCTGGCCATCACCCTTGTGATGCTTCACCAGGCAAGAGTATCTGTACTTCGGGGCCAATCCAGCGCGTGGCTGGCTGTGCCATTCAGCCTTTACGCCGGCTGGCTGACAGCGGCCACCATCGCCAACGGGGCCATCCTGGGCCGGTGGGCAGGGTACAGTGGCAGCCCACTGGGTGCGGAAGGCTGGGCCATCGGCTTGCTGGGCATTGCAGCGCTGCTGGGTGTTGGCGTGGGATTCAGATATCGCGATTTTGTGTTTCCCCTGGTCATAGCCTGGGCCTCGGCGGCCATTGCTGTCGAGCAGAAAGGGGCGCATAAACCGATCAGCTATACCGTTTATGCCTGCGTAGGCCTGCTGGCGGCGGCTTCCGTCATCCTGATGAAACGCAGGGCACGCAGCTTGGGCTGATAAACCCCGCCCCCCCTCTGGGCGATGTGCATTCCGCAACTTGCAGCGGGGGCGCTTGCCCAGCCCCCGTTACCTTTGCCCTGCCTGCAAAATGGAATCCATCATCCAGCTGCTCCCCGATTTTATCGCCAACCAGATTGCGGCTGGCGAGGTGGTGCAGCGCCCCGCCAGCATTGTAAAGGAGCTGATGGAAAACAGCGTGGACGCAGGCGCAAACAGCATCGGCCTGATTGTAGAAGATGGCGGCAAGGCCCTGATTCAAGTAACCGACAATGGCAGCGGAATGGCCCCCCTGGATGCCCGATTGTGCTTTGAGCGGCATGCCACCAGCAAAATCAGGAACCTGAATGACCTGTACAGCATCAGCACCCTGGGATTCAGAGGTGAAGCGATGGCGAGCATTGCGGCAGTGGCCCAGGTGGAATTGAAAACTCGCCGGCCAAGCGACGAGGCTGGCACATTGGTGCGGATTGAGGATGGCGAGTATAAGGCCGTGGAGCCCTGCGGATGCACGGGGGGAACCAGCATCGCCGTGCGCAACCTGTTTTTCAATGTGCCTGCGCGGCGAAACTTCCTGAAAAGCAACCCCGTCGAGCTAAGGCATATCAGCGAGGAATTTATTCGCATTGCCCTCAGCCACCCTGAAATTGCTTTCAGTTTTCACAATGGCAAGGATGTGCTCTATAACCTGCGCGCAGGCAAACTCGCCAACCGCATTGTTGAGCTTTTCGGCAAACGGCATGAGGGCAACCTGATTGCGCTCGAAGAGCCCAGCGATATACTCAGCATCCGGGGATATGTCGGCACGCCGGCAGTCAGCCGAAAGATGCGGGGCGAGCAATACTTCTTCGCCAATGGCCGATACATCAGGCACCCCTATCTGCACCATGCCCTCACCAGTGCATATGCCGGCCTGCTGCAGCCCGACACCCACCCATTCTATGCCCTTTTTCTTACCATAGACCCAGGCCGCATAGACATCAACGTGCACCCCACAAAGTCAGAGATTAAGTTTGAGGATGAACGTGCCATTTACGCCATTTTGCAGACGGCAGTTAAAAAAGCCCTCGCCACCTGGCACATTCGGCCCAGCCTCGATTTTGATGCGGGGTCGGCAGTCAGCCACACTCCGGCAGAAGCTGAGCGTCAGCGGATTGGCATAGGCCAGGGAATGCCCATTCCCAAGTTTGGCGCACCAGGCGGCGGGCTCCGCAGCGGGCCAGACGACTGGAAAGAGTTCTACGCCATCCTGCAGGGCACCACCCCCGAAACTCCTGCTGCGCAATCGGCCGAGCCATTGCTGGGGGAGCCAGGCCAGCATCGCAGCATCCTGCAGCTCGCGGGCCGGTACCTGGTCAGCACCATGAAAAGCGGGCTGATGGTGGTGCACCAGCGCCTGGCGCATGAGCGCATACTCTATGAAAAATGCCTCGGTGCACTCGAAGGGGCCGGCATGCAATCACGGGCGCTGCTTTTTCCCAGTGTCATTCACCTGCCGCTGCCTGCCTATCAGGCCGCACTCGAGCTCGAAAGCCCCCTGAACAAGCTCGGCTGGACAATCGCCGATTTTGGCAAGGGTGCGCTGATGCTCTCAGCCATACCGGCCCACCTCACCGAGGGCGCGGCCAGCCCCATGCTCGAGGGCTTTTTGAATGACTATGCCCAAAGCGGCAGCGCCTACCTCAGCGGTGTGGTGCACGACAGCCTCGCCCGCCTGATGGCCAAACATGAGTGCATGCCCCTGCCGCGCCCAATGAACACAGACGAGATGCAGGCCCTGATTGATGAACTTTTCGCCTGCAGCACGCCCCTGTACTCGCCCACAGGCAAGCCCACCATCATTACCATCGCCGCCGAGGAACTGGCGCGAAAATTCGGCGGCTGAGGGGGCGACACTCCATTCCCTCGCTGGCGCTCGGTCATTCGGTGCAGGCCCAGCAATCGATGATGCAAAATGTTAGGGTGCGGTTGCGGCTCAAGGCCGCTATGACGGTGCTAGAGGTTGCGGAGCCTCTTCGTCATTGCGGGCGCGACCCGCAATCTGACGGTGGTAGAGGTTGCGGCTCAAGGGGTTAGTTGCAGCCACCCCCTTTCAATCGGCACCCCTCTCTGAAGTTCAGAGAGGGGCAGGGGGAGAGTTGTCGCGCAATGGGCGTCGAGTCCAAAGGCAAGCGCAGGGTGCTTGCCCTACAACGAGGGGGCAAATTCGCAAAGAATTTTGGGTTCGGCACCCCTCTCTGAAGTTCAGAGAGGGGCAGGGGGAGAGTTGTCGCGCAATGGGCGTCGAGTCCAAAGGCAAGCGCAGGGTGCTTGCCCTACAACGAGGGGGCAAATTCGCAAAGAATTTTGGGTTCGGCACCCCTCTCTGAAGTTCAGAGAGGG
>CBDTVD010000085.1:0-6913 GCA_965363965.1 uncultured bacterium | reverse complement strand
CAGCATCAAAAGCGTCATCTTCAGCAAATTTGGCTCTGGCAACACTCAGCTGAAAGCTGGTTCAACTGGCATTCTGCGCACCACCAAAAACAGCGAGGACCAAACTGGCGACACGCTCATCCAATTCCTCACCGCTGGCAAAAGCCGCATCGCTGACCCCATGCTGAATAAAATTGACCGCGAGGACAACATGATGCTCGACCCCAGGCCGAAAACGGGCAGCCCAGTATTTATTGACTACGCTGCATTGCCTGCAGGCGACGCATTCTTTACCACTGCCAACTATATCGGTGCATTTGATTTCAACAAAGATTTCTGGCTGAACAATTGGACAGCCCTTTATCAGGACAAAATCCTCAAAAGGGGAATTGTCAGTGTTGAGCCTTCGGCTACTGCAGCGCTCGAGCTCAGCGTGCAGCCCGACCCAGCCAGCAGCAGCACCACAGTGCGATATGCCAGCACCGGCAGCGCAACGGCTGACATCATGGACATCAGCGGCCGCGTTGTGCTTTCTGTAACCGGCCAAAACGGTGTTGCCAGCTTTAATGCGGCAGGCCTTCAGCATGGCCTTTATGTGGTGCGCTTCACCACTGGCAGCACTGTCAGCACCACGCGCTTCATCGTTAAGTAAATCATCACCCCCCCCTTGCTCACCACAAAGAGCAGGGGGCCACTCTTCTTCCATCCAATATCTCTAAATAATCACTTAACCCAATTTCTCAATGTCCCTGCCCGCTTCACCTGTTTTCATGGGGGTGCATTCGGGCGGGGCATTGAAGGGTTAAAAAAACACAACCATTCAGCTGCTCAGCGCGGCCATTTACATCTCTCAGATTTCTGAACCAAACAACAACCTACCAAAACAAAACAAAATGCAACGGGTAATTAGGGTAATTATCGCACCGGTGCTGATGCTTTGCACACTGCTTGCCCACGGGCAGGGCAGCTTGCGTGGTAAAATAGTCAGCAAAAACACAGGCGAGGAGCTTATCGCCGCCAGTGTAATCATCAATGGCACCCAGCTGGGTGCCGCCACCGACCTTGATGGGTCCTATATCATAGACAACATTCCTGCAGGGATGCAGACCGTTGTCATCAGCTACATCGGCTTCGAAACCCAGACGGTTACAGGCGTAAAAATCGAAGATGGAAAAGTAACCCCCCTCGATGTCGCCATTTCCGAGGTTTCGGCAACATCCAACTCAGGCACACTGAATGAATTTGTGGTGGAAGCCCGCAAAATCACCAGTAGCGAGGTCAGCCTGCTCACGCTTCAAAAAAACTCCCTTGCCGTTCAGGATGGTGTATCCAGCCAGGAACTCAGCCGAGTTGGAACCAGCAACGCTGCCGAGGGCATGAAGCTGATTACAGGGGCCAGTGTCGAGGGCGGCAAGTACATGGTGATGCGCGGCCTCGGCGACAGGTATAGCCTCACCCAGCTCAACGGTGTGGTGCTGCCCAGTACCGACCCGTACCGAAACTCCAGCAGCCTCGACCTTATCCCCAGCTCCATGCTGGATAACATCGTTACCGCCAAAACCTTTACCGCTGACCAGCCAGGAAACTTCACTGGCGGAAACCTGAACGTAACCACCAAATCATTCCCTGATAAATTCCAGTTCAATGTAAACCTCAGCGGCAGCTATAACACCCTCTCCAGCTTCAGCAATACTTTTCAGCAGATCAACCCCAGCAAATATGGCTGGCTGGGTTTTGATGACGGCACCTATGCCCTGCCCGACCCGCTGAAAAATCCCGATAACATCAAGGCCATGACACAGGGCCTCGCCTTTACTGCGCAGCGAAATGCCGATAAGGCCAATATCCTCAACACCACCTCGAAATCATTGAGCAATGTGTTCGTGCCTATCCAGGGCAGCAGCAGTCTGAACCATGGGCTCAGCATGAACATTGGCAACCGCCACCAGCTCTTCGGCCACCGTTTTGGCTACATCCTGGGTGTAAACTATGCCCGCAGTTATCAGCAATACACTGATGGTGTGCAGGCCAGTTATGAAATCAGCGATGCCAATGCCACTGAACTCAATGCCCAGTATGTATATAAGGATAACAGCAGCATTGATAACCCGCAGATGGGCGGCCTCTTCAACATGGCATACCAGCTCAGCAGCAACCATGAGCTCAGCTTTAATGTGCTCTATAACCACGATGCTGAGTTTATGGCCCGCAGCCAGGAAGGGTTTTTCCCCTATGCCCTGAGCAATGCTGATGAAAACGTTTTTCAGACCCGTGCCCTGGGCTATAAGCAGCGTCAATTGCTCAGCACCCAGCTCCGCGGAAAACACAGTTTTGAAAAACTGCATCGTTTGCGCATGGAATGGGTCGGCAGCCGAATTGTCAGCGAGCAGAATGAGCCCGACCTCCGATTCTTTGCCAACATTTATCGCCCTGAAACCAACGAGTATTCCATCAAACAGTCAGAATTTGACTATCCCTACCATTTCTTCCGGTATCTGACCGACAAGAAGTATGAGGGCAAACTCGATTTCAGCCTGCCCCTGGGCACAACGGCATCCGGCAATGAACTGAAGTTCGGCGGATACTATTCCGATAAATCCCGAAATTTCGACGAATACCGCTTCCGCCTCAGCGATCAGAATTCAGGCGGTGTCAGCTTTTATGAAACCCGAGGCGATTTCAGCAAATACTTCAGCTATGATAACATCGGCGTCATTGACCAGAAATCGGAAAAGAGCATCACGGGCCTTTATTATGTATCTGAAAGCAAGCCCAGCAACTTCTACACTGGATTTGAGCGCATCGGCGCCGGTTATGCTCAGCTGACTTATCGGTTGTTCCCGAACCTGAAATCGGTCATTGGTGCCCGAGTTGAAAATACCGACCAATACGTGAAAAGCGAGAGAGAGGCAGACCCCCCTGGAATTGTGAAAGCAACCGACATTCTGCCCAGCCTCAACCTGATATACAGCCTGAGCGAAAAATCTAATCTGCGGGCAGGTGCCAGCCAAACACTCGCCAGGCCTAACCTGCGGGAGCTGGCTCCATTTCAATCTTTCGACTTCATCGGCGGGGCGTTTTTTGTCGGGAATGATACGCTCAAGCGAAGCCTCATTCAGAATTATGACCTCCGCTGGGAGTTGTACATGAAGCCCGGTGAAATGATTGCGGCAAGTGCCTACTATAAAAACTTCAACGACCCGATCGTCAGGGCATTCAATCCCAACTCAGCTTATCCTGAAATCACCTTTATCAACGTTGAAAAGGCCACCGTTTACGGCTTGGAACTCGAGTTTCGCAAGAACCTCGGCAGCATAGATTCGGCGCTGAAAAACTTCCGCTTCAGTTCCAACCTCAGCTACATTTATTCAGTGGTTGATGTCAACTCCATTGAACTGGAAAACAGCCGGAAACTGAACCCTGAAGCCAAGGCTACGCGGCCTTTTCAGGGCCAGTCGCCCTATGTGGCCAATGCCAACCTCAACTATGTTGCACTCGATGGCAAAATGCAGGGCACGGTCAGCTTCAACATCATCGGCATTCGCCTCAGCGAGGTGGGATATGCCAACCGCCCCGATGTGTATGAAAAGCCTCGCCCGCTGCTGAATTTCAACTTCAGTTATCAGTTCAGCGACCATTTCAAATTCGGTGTCAATGCCGTCAACCTGCTCGACCCTGCCTATGAAAAAATTCAGAATTTCAAAGGACAGGAATACACCGTTGAAAAATTCAGGCTGGGCCGCACCTTCGGGGGCAGCATCGGCTATTTCATTTTTTAATCCACAGTCGGCGGCAAGGCTCCCAAGCCTGTCGCCCCCCTTAACGATACCCTAATTACCAGGGGGCCTGCCACTGATAACAGAAAGTTACCAGCTGGCGGGCCTTCTTTTTTTCCACACCCCTCAACTCATTATTCAGATGAGAAAAGCTTACTTATCCACAATGACAAAGTCAAAAATGCCTGGGTTATCCACAATGGGGTGGATAAAAAAGGGCCTGGACATGCCATTCGGCAGCAATAATCGGCCTAAGTTTGAAGCGTAAATGCTTTATAGCGTTACGGTTTTGTTCCCTCAACACTTAAAAAAACTGTATCGTCAAAACTTATTATGAGAACCTTAATCCTATCCCTCCACGTCCAAGCTCCAGGAATGCCTGCCCTCCAGGCGACTCCGTGGCCGAGCTTTTTCCCGCGCCGCTTCAGGCGCAGTGTGCCCGCACCCCCAAAGTCAACTGCTCCGCCGCCAGCGGCAGGCAGCCGTGCACCAAAACTAAAGTGGAAATAACTGGCTGATATTGCCCTGCATGGCCCTCCCTCGGCATGCAGAATCTGGCAATCCTCCGCCGTTTTTCTCACTGATACTTTTTTCCCTCTTTTTTTTATCTGCTTATTCTTATGAGACATTTCTACCCAACTAAGCCCATGGTCGGCCTCCTCGGCAGATCATTGCTCACCGCAGGCCTCGCATTGGCGAGCCTCTCGGCGAGTGCCGCCCTCAGCGGCTCCTACACCATCAACGCTGGCGGAAGTGCCACAGCCACCAACTATAAGTCGGTTGGTGCTGCCATCAGCGACATGACAAGCGGCACCCGCAGCGACGGCGGGCCAGCGCAAGGTTCTGGCATCTCTGCCTCCGTAACCTTCAGCATCAGCAACGGCAGCTATACTGGCCCGTTCAGCATCGGCACCATCACAGGGGCCAGTGCCACCAAAACCATCACATTTAAAAGTGCGACGGGCGCGGCATCACTCTGCAAATTCACCAGGGCCAGTGCCGGCAATGCCACCAACAACCATACGCTCCAGCTCAACGCTGGCCGATGGCTCCGCTTTGAGAACCTGACTATTGAGCGGACTGGCTCATCTCAATATGGTGCGGCAGTCAGCCTCACGGGTGGGTCGCACAACAACATTTTTAAGGGATGCGTAATCGCTGGCAGCACCTATAACAGCGGTTCAACTCCTGGATCAACAAGCTGGTATAGTGCAGCCGTAATCTCAAAGGCATCTACCAACACACAGGATACGGCAAACACTTTCGATGGATGCGATATTACCTCTGGCAATTATGGCTTTTTTGCTGAGGGCACCAGCGCCAATCGCGATAAAGGATGGCTGATTAACAACTGTGACATCACCGGCTGCAACTATTATGGCATCTGGACAAGCTACACCGAGCGGCTGCAGATTACTGGCAACCGAATCAACAGCCTGCTGGACGATGACAGCCGAGGTATATCCACCGACAACGGCCTGAACACCACCTCAATCAGCAACAATGAAATCTATGGAGGCGCCTGGGGAATCTACATCACCAGTGCCACCACAGGCACAGGCAAAAAAGTGCTCATCAGCGGAAACATGATCAGCCTTGATTTTGTAACCCTTTTTGAGGAATCAGCTGGAATTTATGATGACGGCAACTCAACCGCCGACTATGTTTTCAACAGCATTTACCAGGGCGGCTTCAGCCTGTTCTATCTGCATAAGGGCATCCACCTCAGCAGTTCGGCCACTACTGGCACTGTGCGGATACTCAACAACGTGATAGACATGCGCGCCCAGGGGCCATTCCTCAACATCCAGGGCACCAGCAGGGTATCGGAGATGGATTACAACTGCCTCTACAGCAACGCTACGTTTCTTCCGCAGCATGGCGATTGGGGCGGCACAGGGGCCAGCAATTTCAACAACTGGCGCACCACAACTGGCAAAGATGCCCATTCCATCAGCATTGCTGCCCCGTTTGCTGATGCCGCCACCGACCTCCACATAACGGATTGCCGCTTTAAAAATCGAGGTACACAGGTATCCACTGTCGCCGCTGATTTGGATGGCGACCCCCACGATGCATTCCCCGACATCGGCGCAGATGAATATGATGGCGTGCCTGGCGAGTGGGTCGGCGCACTGTCATCCGATTGGGCCGATGCACAGAACTGGTGTGATGACACCGAGCCCACCTGTGCAGCCAGCACTGATGTTACAATCCCCTACATCAGCATTAGAGGCGCAACCACAAATTACCCGGCCATAACTGCCGGCACCGGCAGCTGCAGAGACCTGACTATCGAAAACAATGCTGCACTTGAAATGTATGGCGGCACCCTGAACGTTTGCAGGCACATCACCGCAAATGGCGATTTTCTGCCCTATGATGGCACGGTCAACCTTTCAGGCACCGTCAACCAAAACATTGATGGCATCAGTTTCTGGAATCTCGGCCTCACAGGCAACAGCACTAAAAAATTGCAGGGCGATGTAACGGTTTATAACAACCTCACCTGCACCAGCGGCAAACTAAATACACAGGATTATCAGGTTACCCTGGGCAGCGATGGCCAGCTGACCGAGTCAACTTCCAGTTATGTAGTTGGCTATATCACCACATCGGAAGAATGGAGCAGCACTGGCGTAACCTATGATGCCAATGGCCTCGGCGTTTCGGTAAACGCAGCAGCAGTCGCCCCAGGAACCACCACCATCACCCGATACACTGGTGACGATGCCATCCAGGTCGGGCAGGAGGTTTCAGGCGGCACCCAAAATGAAAGCATCAAGCGCTATTACGACATTGACCCCACCGTTGACAATGGCCTGAACGCTACGCTGACCATGCGCTGGCTGAACAATGAAACCAATGGAATCGCCGAAAGCGAGCTCACCCTCTACAAAAGCGAGGATGGGGGCACCACCTGGAATTTTGTGGGCCATGACAGCCGAAACACAGGCACCAACACAATCAGCAAATCAGGAATCAACAGCTTCAGCCGGTGGACGCTCGGCAGCAGCATAACGCCCTTGCCAGTGGAATTAATCAGCTTTTCCGCTGAAGAACTCAACCCGCAGGATGCCCTGCTGAAATGGGCCACCGCCAGCGAACTGGTAAATGATCGCTTTGAAATTGAGCGCAGCACCGATGGGCTCAATTGG
>CBDTVD010000084.1:0-7037 GCA_965363965.1 uncultured bacterium | reverse complement strand
GGTTACCGGCTGCACCTGCCACGATGGGCTGAAAGCGATTGTGCTGGCTGTAATCAAATTAATGTCGAAACCGCCAGAAGCAGTTTTGCCAATTTCAGGGCAAAAATCACAAGGCTTCCATGCGAGCTTGCCCTCGGCAAAAACCGTCAGCGGAATATTGAAGCCCAGTTTGCCATTACTTCCCGATACGGATATAGGTCGCGTTTTCGAGATTTTAAGTTTCAGGTTGTCACCATCAAAACTGTTGTCTTCATAAAATGTACCCTGCAATTCTGCATTCAGTTTATCCTGGATTGCCTGCAGCGGAATGTCAATTGGGATTGTGATGGTGCTGGGCACCTTTTCCACCTGCGTGGTAAAGGGCAGAATGTCCGGGCGCTCGGCTTCCAGCAGAACGTTCTGCTTGCAGCCCGCCAGCAATAGCATCGCGGCGAATAGCAAAAATCGCCAGGGACTCACTTGGTCAGCCTGAAACTCTGGGCAATGGTCCCGAAAATGGCTCGATAACTTTCAAAGCGGTCATCGAGTGCCGTGCATGTCAATGTATATGCTTTGCCGCCGCTTGTAACGATGTAGGTCATTGCCCGGTAATCCTTTCCTTTCAGGTTGTGGACATACTCCATGTATGCACCTGCTTTATCACCGACTCGCCATTTGCCAGCGGCTTTCTCGCTGAAAGCTTGCAGCACTTTTGCCATCATTGGCTTGGCGGCCTCCAGTTGTCCGGTACCATCCAGCCCGCCATCAGGCGTAACAACTACATTAAAGTTGGCACCAGAGCCATCACTTACCGGAGCTGAAAACCCCACGGCAATTGGCTTCATTTCAGGCGACTTGGTCCACGAAGGCGGATAACCAACTGAAAAACCTTCAGCGGGGCTGCTATACTTTTCCAGTGCTGCCTGGCTGATGGCTGCAGTGCTGACCAAGAGCACAATCAGCGCATTGAAAAAGACGGACTTATTGAGGACGCGTAACAACTCGGTAGGTTTTGGTGCCGTTCTGGAAACTGACCACGAATCTGGTTGCAGTCAGTTCCAAAATCTGCCAGCTGTCGGCAGGCAGCACTCCAGAAGGGGTGTGAACGATATAGGTATCGTTTGCTGCAAGCGACCATTGACCGCTTTTGTCAACAGGGGCATTGTTGAAAGGATATGTAACCGTAAAGTACATGTTATCCTGATACCAAAACTTCCAATTTTTTTCAATACCTGCAGGCTGTGCTACGTCATTGACATAATATTCAGTACCAATCCAAACGGTTGATGTCAGCAGCTGGCTTTTGGTGCGGGTATCGGGCTCGGGCTCTTCGACTTTCTTTTTACAGCTTGCAGAAAACACAAGGCTGGCAGCCAAAAAGAGCAGAAAGGATATTTTTTTCATTGTTTTTATGCTGAGTTAAACTATTGCGAATTTAGGTGCTGGCCGCCGATATTACTTGGCAGGTTTCAGCACCATGGTGTATGCAGATTGCAGGTCATAACTGAAACTGGCTTCCCACCGCTCTTTGGTCAGAGAAGCTGTATTCCAAGAGCTTCGATTTTGGCCGACAGCGTACCCAGGCGGGGGGGTGCTGGCAGAATCGCTGAGGAATTTGACCCCCTGTTCGTCATCAATCACTTGCCAGGTACCTGTGTAAGTGTTTTCATTGTAAGGGGAGTAAAGGTCAGGAAACACCATGGTGTATCGGTCGCCCTCAAAAGTCAGTTTTATGTGCTCTGCTATCTCTGGGCTGCCGCCGTTCAAGGACTCGGCCTTCCAAATTTTGCCTGTTTTCAGAATTTCGGCAGCTGTGGCCTTATTTTTTTTGCAGCTGCCGAAAATTGCGGCCAGTGCTATAGCAGAGATTAAAATGGCGACTCGCATTCTGACGGCAAAGTTATGTTCCGGCCAAAAGCAGTTGAAAATGAACCCGTGAAAGCCATACTGGTTTAACGCTATGTTCCCACAACCATGAGTTGCCCAGCCGCATTATACAAGCAAGTAAACCGCCAGGTTTTTGACACCCTCAATTCAAAACTCACCAGCCTGGGCTATCGCCTGCCAGGGCCGGAGGGAGAAGTGGAAGGCCCGATGGGCATTGTGCTGAAGTATCGCTGGCTGGAGGCTGACGGCGTGCTGCAGGCAAAAATCACCAAGAAGCCTATGCTGGTGCCATGCAGCACCATCATGGGCAAGATTGATGATGCCATTACCCAAGCTGGCGGCGTAATCGGTTAAAAAAAAAGGCGCCCCCACTTTGATGGTGAAGGCGCCCTTGGTTTCAGTTGATTTATTGGGGAATGGTGGCCCTTGGGGGGGTTACATCATTCCGTCCATGCCGCCCATTCCGCCGGGCATTTTCATTTTCTCGTCTTCGGGCTCATCAGCCAAAACGCACTCGGTGGTCAGTAGCATTCCTGCCACGCTGGCTGCATTTTCCAGTGCAACACGGCTCACCTTGGTTGGGTCAATAACCCCAGCTTCATAGAGGTTTTCATATTCCTCGGTGCGGGCATTATATCCATAATTGCCTTCGCCTTCGCGGATTTTGTTCACAATGATGCTGGCCTCGCCGCCGCAGTTTGCAATGATTTGGCGCAGTGGCTCCTCAAGGGCACGGCGCACAATGTTGACACCTGTTTTCTGATCTTCGTTCTCAGTTTCAATGCCATCCAGCGCAGTTACCGCGCGGATATATCCTACTCCGCCGCCAGGTATGATGCCTTCCTCGACTGCGGCACGTGTGGCGTGCAGCGCATCGTCAACGCGGTCTTTTTTCTCTTTCATTTCAACCTCGCTGGCAGCACCGATATAAAGAACGGCTACGCCGCCGGCAAGTTTGGCCAGGCGCTCCTGAAGTTTCTCGCGATCATAATCGCTGGTGGTGTTTTCAATCTGCACTTTGATTTGATTGATTCGGCTGGTGATATCCTCACGGTTGCCATTTCCGCCAACGATGGTGGTATTATCCTTATCAATGCTGACACTTGCGGCCTGGCCGAGTGAATCAAGTTCAGTATTGTCGAGTTTGTATCCCCGCTCCTCACTAATGACAGTTCCGCCAGTGAGTACCGCGATATCCTCGAGCATTGCTTTGCGGCGATCACCAAAACCTGGTGCTTTGACAGCAGCAATTTTGATGGTGCCGCGGATTTTATTGACAACCAGCGTAGCCAGGGCTTCACCTTCCACATCCTCAGCAATAATCAGCAATGGGCGGCCGGTTTGCAGGGTTTTCTCGAGGGTTGGCAGCAGCTCTTTCATGTTGCTGATTTTCTTGTCATAGATCAGGATGAAGGGGTTCTCCAGCTCAGTCTGCATCTTGTCGGCATTGGTTACAAAATAGGGAGAAAGGTATCCGCGGTCGAACTGCATTCCTTCAACCACCTCACTGTATGTGTCGGTGCCTTTGGCTTCCTCAACGGTGATAACACCCTCTTTCCCCACTTTCTTCATTGCCTCGGCGATGAGTTTGCCGATTTCATTATCGTTGTTGGCCGAAATGGAAGCCACCTGCTCAACCTTGCTGAAGTCATCACCCACAGGGGTGCTGATGCTGCTGAGGTGGGCGACAACGGCTTTTACAGCCTTATCAATGCCGCGCTTCAGGTCCATTGGGTTGGCACCTGCAGCAACGTTCTTCATGCCCGCAGTGATGATTGCCTGCGCAAGAACAGTGGCAGTGGTTGTGCCGTCGCCAGCGGCATCGCTGGTTTTGCTGGCAACCTCTTTCACCATTTGGGCTCCCATGTTTTCAATGGGGTCCCTCAGTTCAATTTCTTTGGCCACACTGACACCATCTTTGGTGACGGAAGGCGAGCCAAATTTTTTCTCGATTACGACATTGCGGCCTTTGGGGCCGAGGGTGACTTTGACCGCGTTGGCCAATGCATCGACTCCCTTTTTCAGCGCATCGCGCGCATCGGAATCGAAACGAATAGTTTTAGGCATATTTATTTTTTTGTTCTTTGATAGAGTTTTTGAAAGTGTCGGGATGCAGGCTTAACCAACAACTGCAAGGATGTCGGATTCGCGCATAATCAGCAAATCGTCTCCATCAACATGGATTTCGGTGCCGGAGTATTTGCCATAAAGCACTTCGTCGCCTTCCTTCACGCTGGTGGGCTCATCTTTTTTTCCGGGGCCTGCTGCCATCACTGTTCCGCGCATTGGTTTTTCTTTGGCGGTATCAGGAATGTAGAGGCCGCTTTTTGTTTTCTCCTCGGCTGCGGCAGGTTTCACCAGCACTCGGTCAGCCAGGGGGCGTACGTTTAGACTCATTTTATCTGTGGATATTGTGGGTTAATATTTCAGTCGGGCGTTTCCCGATAATTATGCCAATTGGCGATGGTATGACATCATGGCAGAATATCGGAAATAAAAAAAGCCGGACCCCACGGGGGGTGTCCGGCTCTGATGGCATTTCATTCTTTAGCCGATGCGGAGTTTTCGGCATAAGTGTTTTTTACTGGTTGTCCTCTTCGGGCTGTTCTTCCGGCTGCACGCCTATTGGCCCGCTTGCACCTGCATCAACCGGATTGATGCCTGGCTGCTGCTTTTGCAGCGATTGGGGAATGTAATCGGTGGTTTCAAAATCTTCTGTGCCGCCGCCAATTGTGGGGCTGATGGTGGAGGCAGTGAAATAAGTGATGGCCACGGCCACCAGAATGCCGATGCCGAAATACCAGGTGCCTTTTTCGAGTTCATCTGCACCTCGGCGAGCGCCAAAAATCTGGCTTACGCTGCTGCCAAAGGCATTGCTGGCCAGGCCGCCGCCCTTGGGGCTTTGCGCAAGAATGATGATAACCAGCAGGGCACATGCCAGGATGATGAGGATAAAGAGCAGTGTTGTCAAAACCTTTGGTGTTTTTTATTTTTCTTCGATTGGTGGGCGGGGCTGATTTTGCAGCTCCTCAATTCGTTCTGCAAAGTAACGGCTCCGATGGGGCTGCCGCAAAATCAGCCGCTCATACATTTGGATGGCCTTGTCGGGCAGGCCCTGGCTGGCAAAGATTGTTGCCAGTGTTTCACTGGCTATTTCAGTGTCAAGGCTGGCAGCACGCTCTGCCGCTTTGTCAGGGTTAAAAAATTCGCCTGATGGCTTGGTCATGCGGGGCGCAGTTTGGATGAACCGCTCGATGATTTCGGATGGCTTAGGTGCCTGATCCGGCTCCGCTTCTGGCTGAAAACTGCCAGCTTTCAGGGCCGGGAGCGGAGCTTTCATCAGGCTCAGCCAATCTGTAAAAGTTGCGTAATGCGGAAACTCGGGTTTTGGGGCAGCAGTTTCCACATCCATCGAAACTTTCAGGTATCCCGGCGCAGTTTGCACCGATTCTATTTTTGGGCGATTTGCGCTGGTGGCACTGGGCTGCTCGATTGCTTTAGGAATCTCATGCGGGGCACCAACCGCCCGTGGGCTGGGAATGGTTTCACTGCTGGCAGAAAGGGGGCCAGTGCCTGCGGACTCAGAAATTTGGATCAAGGATTTTTCTTCTGTTGGAATTTTTGATGGCAAGCTTGAATCAATGTCAAATTCCTTGTCAGGGAACAGTTCAGGTGCCAGGTTCACAATGGCCCTTTCTTCAGGCGGAGTTTCTGCATAGGGCAGAATTTTGACCTGATTGACAACGGAAGACAACTGATTTTGATTTGAATCCATGTCGCCTGTGTTCTTCCCTTCCTCAACCGATTTTTGGGTCTCACCCTTTTTAGTATCATCTGGCTGCAGAAGCTGCGCTATTTCCTCCACCTGCGGGGCAGGCGCAGAAAAACTCTGGAGCCGAACAGAAGGTTTTCCTTCAATGGCCTGATAAAGGGCTGGCCTGCTGCTGACGCGGAGCGCGGCGGCACGCAAGTGTTCATCTGCATAGATGCTTTTGTCTGCCTTCAGCATTTGCGCCAGGGCCACATAGGGTGCACTGAAAAAAGGATAGGTGCTTATAAGCTCTTTGAATACAGAAAAATGGGCAGCGTATTCTTTGTCCTTTTTACCAGTCAGCAGTTCATTTACGGTTTGTTTGTTCATTCCTGCGCGGGGTGCAATTTACCAGTCGGTAACGGTTTGGTTGAAAATGTCTTGGACTAATTTTTCGATCACTTGGCTGCTGATATCGGCCTCTACTGCGGGGATGGACAGGCTGGCCTCGAAATCAGCGTAATTGCTGATGCTGCGCTGAAAACTTTTGGCAGAATCAAGCCGATTCTGAAACCGAAAATCCAGCGTGATGGTAAGCCGAGTAAGGCTGGCCTTAGTGTCGCTGCTGACCGCGGCTGGGGCAAATGAATAATCGGTGATAAACCCGCTGAAAACCAACTCGCCCGTATCCTTCACCACTCGCAGCCTGGTATCAACGCGGAGCTTATTCTGCAGCCGCTCGGTAAAATCCTGGCTCAGCGATGGGTTTATTCTGGCCGCCTTGTTCTCAAAGAGCATCACAGTGGCTGTGGATGCAGCCGTGCTGCTGCCGGTGAAACTGTAAACTCCGCACCCTGCGAGGGCCAAAAGGGCAGCAAACAAAAGCAAGCGAATCATTCCAGCCCGTATTCCTTTATTTTTCGATACAACGTGCGCTCACTGATGCCCAGCTCATGTGCAGCTTGCCGCCTGCGCCCCTGATGGCGTGCCAGGGCCTTTTCAATCAGTTCTCTTTCTTTGTCAATCAGGCTGAGGTTATCCAGCGGAATCACCCTTGCCGGCTCGTCATCCGCCTCGGCACGCTGATAAATTTTGGGGGTCTGCCCAATTTCGAAAGTGGGGTGCTCGCCCATCAGTTCTTCCTGCTCCATGTCAGATGCGGGGTAGGGTGAAGGCCTCAGAGCCTGGGGCCTTTCATCCCCCCCTATGCCATCAACCCGTTTGGCAAGGCCATATACGTATTCTTTAAGTTCGGTAACATCTCTGCGAATGTCAAAAAGGAATTTGTAGAGCAATTCCCGCTCACCAAAACCTGCCTGCCCATTGCTTCCCCCGCCGCTATCGCTGCTGAGAATCAGCGATGTGCTGGGCGATTCAGGCAGGTACATCTTGATGGTTTCAGCATCCAATTCCCGCTCAG
>CBDTVD010000083.1:0-7057 GCA_965363965.1 uncultured bacterium | reverse complement strand
ACCAGATAAAAGGGAGCCGCATGCAGGCCGACTTTGACAGCCTGGGCCGAATCGCACGCATAAATGTGGAGGGCAATGGGCAGAGCATCTACTTTGTGCGGAATGACAAAGGAGGCTGGATTGGGATGAACACCATCAGCAGTGCCAGCATCGCCATACGAATGGCAGAGGGCAAAATCAGCCGAATCAATTTTAAGAACGCGCCTGAAGCAGTGATGAAGCCGCTGAGCCAGGTAGAGGCTGATGAAAAAGAACTCCCCGGCTTCAAGTGGCGCCAGGCCGAGCAGCCGACTGGGCGGCCGGAGTAGGGAGCAAAGTCTATCCTTACAGCCCCGGATACAGGGGAAAGCCAGCTGAGAGTTCTTCGACTTCGCGCTCTACTTTTCGGAGTTCTGCGTGGTCATCCTTGTTCATCAGGGCACGGTCTATCAGACGGGCGAGGTGGCGGACCTCGTCTTCTTTCAGGCCCATGGTGGTGCAGGCCGGGGTGCCGATGCGGATGCCGCTGGTTACAAATGGTGAGCGGTCATCAAAAGGCACCATGTTTTTATTGACCGTGATATCCACCGACTCGAGGATTTTATCGGCGTCTTTGCCGGTGATGCCTTTGTTACGGAGGTCGAGCAACATGAGGTGGTTATCGGTGCCGCCGCTGACGATCTGATAATCCATTGCGGTGAACTCTGCGGCCATGGCCTGGGCATTTTTCACTACCTGTTTGATGTAGGCATCGTATTCATCGGTGAGTGCCTCGCCGAAGGCAACTGCTTTGGCCGCAATGACGTGCTCAAGCGGGCCGCCCTGTGTGCCGGGGAATACAGAAGAATCGAGGATGGCGCTGAGGAGTTTGGGCTCGCCTTTCATGGTTTTCTCGCCCCACCAGTTGGGGAAATCGTGGCCAATCATGATCATTCCGCCCCGTGGCCCGCGCAGGGTTTTGTGGGTGGTTGTGGTAACGATGTGGCAGTGCGGGAGGGGATTGTTGAGGTGGCCTTTGGCAATGATGCCTGCGGGGTGGGCAATATCGGCGAGGAGGAGTGCGCCGACCTCATTGGCGATTTCTCGGAGGCGGGCATAGTCCCAGTCTCGGCTATAAGCGCTGGCGCCGCAGGTAATCAGTTTTGGCCGATATTGCTGGGCTCGGCGCTGCACCTTGTCCCAGTCAATGAGGCCGGTTTCGAGTTCGACACCATAGAACTGTGCGTTATAAAGCCTGCCGGAGAGGTTGACAGGTGAGCCGTGGCTGAGGTGGCCGCCGTGGGCAAGGTCGAGGCCGAGAACAGTGTCGCCCGGTTTTACGAGTGCGAGATAGACTGCGGCATTGGCGGAGGCACCGCTGTGTGGCTGAACATTGGCCCAGGCTGCCCCGAAGAGTTCTTTTGCCCTGTCGATGGCCAGTTGCTCTATTTCATCCACAAACCGGCAGCCGCCGTAATAGCGCTTGCCAGGCAGGCCCTCGGCGTATTTGTTGGTGAGCACGCTGCCCATGGCCTCCATGACCTGGCGGCTTACGAAATTTTCGCTGGCAATCAATTCGATGCCGCTGCGCTGGCGCTCAAGCTCTTTGCCGATGAGGTCGAATATCGCGGTGTCCCTTTGCATATCCACAGTGTCGCAAAATTACCTCACCAGCGGGCTGCCCATCCGGATGAGGTATCGCCAGCGTGTGGGGGCATTGGGATGAACTGAAGGGTCGAGGCCGCGAGTCTGCGGATGGAGGAAATGGAGGTTGAGCCGAGAGATGGGAAAATCGGGGAATCGGGCGATGGAGCGGTGCGGGATGCTGAGCGCGGTGAGGTCGGCAAAGGCAGTTGTGTCGGCGTAGATATAAGCTGCAGGAAATGCCTGAGCCACGATGGCCAGGGAATCGCGATAAGAAATGTAGGGGATGTAAAGGCCGGAGGCATAATCCATTGCGAGGCTGAACTGCTGATAGCCATAGATGGGGGCGGCGGCTGCATCGGGCTGAATGCGATAGACCTTGAGGGCCTGCACGCCTGCCTGGTATTGGGAGAGCTGGGGATAGAAACCCAGATTGAGGCTGAGCCATACACCTGCAGAAGTGAGGATGCTGAGGGCCGCAAGGCGCTGGCCCTGAGTGGTTGCGGGCTGGCGGAGGAGATAGCCGGCCAGGCCGAGTGTGATTACTATTGCCGCGAGGGCAAAAGGCTGAAGGCCGAAAACGTATAGGGCACCTGCCAGGCCTGCCATCAACAGCAGGGTGAGGATGCCATACTGCGCCATCCGCAGCCAGGCTGGCCATCGAACCCCAGTGAGGTATCGGGCGAGCATCAGGGCGAGCAGAGGATAGACGCAATAGACATAATGGGGCAGTTTGTATCGGCTGAGGCTGAGCGCGGCAATGACCAGTATGAAGCCAAAAAATGGTACGGCACGCTGCCAGTGCGTACGGAGGTCAGCCCTTAGGTTTTTAAGGGCAAAAGCGAGTGCCGCCATGCCGAGGACTGTCCACGGGAGGGCATTCCAGAGGTAGTTTTCGGCGAAGAACCAGGGCGGGGCACCGTTCTGCCATTGGTTTTCGCCTGTAATTCGGCCGAAACTCTGAGTCCAGAAAAAAAATCGAAGGCCGTGGAGGCCCCACTGCTGATATAGCCCGATGCACATAGGCATCAGCACCAGTGCGATGACAGGCAGGGCGAGCAGCCACCATCCTCGGCGCAGGGGGTTCCAATCTCGGCTCAGGAGCATGGGTGGGCCTATCGCCAGAAGCGGGGCAATCAGGCCGATAGGCCCTTTGCTGAGCATGGCCAGGCCGAGGAAGAGTCCGCTGAGGATTGCCCAGCGCGGGGAAGGGGCGATGGTATAGGAAATCAGCGCGTGGAGGCTGAGGGTGACGAAGGCTGTCAGCGGCGCATCGGTGCGGAGGTCCTGATTGAAACTGAGGCAGGCAAGGGAAGTGAGCCAAATCAGGGCTGCCCATCGGCCCTGCTCGGGGCCGAATAGTTTTTTCCCTATGCCGAATGCGGCCCATGCGCCCCAAAGCGTCAGCAGCATGGCAGGCAGTTTATAGGCCCATGCAGTGTGGCCGAATGCCCAGATGCTGGGGGCAGAGAGCCAAAAAATCAGCGGCGGCTTATCGAGGTAAGGAACGCCGCGATAGGTGATGCGGAGCCAATCGCCTCGATGGAGCATTTCGCCGGATATTTCGGCATACTGGGCGGCATCCACGTCCATGACATCCATGCCGAGGCCCGCGAGCAAGGCGCAGGCTGAAGTTAGCAAGAGGATGAGCCAGACGCGCTGGGTCATGCGCTGCGGATGTAGTCGCTCAGGTAAAGAAATCGCTCGGTGAGTGCACCGTCCTCGGCAATTGTGGCTCGGGTAAACAGGGCGCCATCGCTGTCCTCCAGATAAGCGGGGAATACTGTATCCAGAAGTATTTGCCCGAAGTCTCTGCTGGCATCTCGGGGCAGTTCATTGGGCAGGTTTCCCACGGCCATGATGTCAATGCAGTCGGGCTGATAAGGGGGCACCTCGATACCCATTGCAGGGCTGTAGCCATACACGGGGCTTTGGCTGGTGGAGGTGCGGATGGTGATGGGCACGCTGCCGCCCACATCGCAGCTGATATCGCTGATGGTGCGCAGCCTGAAGTGGGGGGATTTGGTGTCGGCTGGCTGAAACAATTGGGGAGCCTTCGGGTGCCAGAACATCCCGTTTATCAGTATGTCGGCAGAATGTGCAAAGGGCTCGAAAATCGAGATATATTCCTGGGGATGGTCATAGAAATCTTTTCGGGGAGCAGGGCGGCCGTCTCGGCGGGCGAAATAGTCATCACTGTGCAGCTGGGTGTAAACGGCCTCTCCGTACTCGTGATTCAAAAAGTCGCTGCATTTCACTTTCTTGATGCCTGCCTGGGCAAGCAATTCCATCGCACCCCTGGCTACTCGGCCTCCGCTGGTGAGCACAATTTTCATGGCTGGGAGGTGGATGGAATGGTACTGGTCTGTTACCTGCTGCAGGTTGACGCACTCTATTGCAGGTGCAAGATGGTAGGCACCGCTGCGCTTGCCGAACATCAGCAGGGCATAATGGGCGCCCACCACTCCAGCCCATTTTCCAAAACCAATCAGCCGATTGCCCCAGTCATCGGTGAGGAGTTCATAGTCAATCAGGCGGATGCCGTTATCCACCACGTGCCGCAGCAGTGCAGCATTGTATGGCTGCTGCTTGAGGGTATGGCTGAAAAAGAGATAGGTTTTGCCCGAAATCAATTGGGGGGCAGGCACCTCTTTTACCCCCAGGAGAATGTCGGAAGCGGAGATGTCCTCGACAATGGGAATGCCGAAACGGAGATACTCATCATCGGCGAAGCATCGGTGGGGGCTGGATTGCACCTGCACCTGGCTGCCCGGAAAAAGGTGAAGAAAGTCAGCACACTGCCTCGGGGTCAGGGGGGTGCGGGTATCGGGAGAGGCTTTGCCCTCACGGATGATGCCTATGCGGAGCGGTTCCACGGTGGCAAAGGTATTCGGTTATTCTATCGGCCTGGGGATCTTGGGCGTATAGCTGTTGATATCCTCCTTTCCAAGTTGGGTTGATTCGATTGGGGGCGGGAAATTTTCCGGTTTCCATTCCGGAAAGGGCGGCATGGAAATTGCACTAACCTGCAATGCTAAGTGGTTGCTGAAAGGCACACTTGGAAGGTGAGGATACGTCCTCGCCCCAATTGAGGCGCGGTCATTAGGCTGCGCCTTTTTTGTTTGCCGTAACTACATTAATCAATGCTTTATAATTATTCAGGCAAGAGATTCGCAAAAAGGAATAGTAGCTGCCTTTATATATCAACCCAATCGGCGATTTTTCCGGCCAGCCACAGCTGAGAAATTATTCCGGGCTGAGTTATCGGCTGCAGATTATCGAATCTGGAGTTTGACGGCCTGGCTAACCTCGAGGCTGGAGGTGAGGACGACCTGCTGGGTGCTGACCCCGTCATCGAGCATGATGCCTGCCGTCATCGGGCCGACTGTCCCTGCACTTTCGGCCACCACCACCAGCTGATTATCGGTGAGGGGCTGGAACTTGATGGGGACGCTGAATTTATCGAAAGTGAGGGTGTAATGATCGAGGATAACCTCGCCGTTGAGATAGACGCTGACCACGTCGCCATCCTCCTCGTCAAAGTCCCAGAGGTAAAGGGTAACGAAGGTGCTCTGCAGGGCTTTGCTGCTGTTTTGCTCGACCACAGTAACCCCAATTTTTTTCAGGAGTTTCGGGCTTGGTGCAATGATGATTGTTTCTGTAGCAGTGTCATTCATGTCCACCACCCGCCCAAAGCGGATTGTGCTGTCGGTGCTGGCAGTAATCAGCCACTGGGCATTCGGGCTCCACTGCATCTGCATAATGTTACCGTGGCTTTGCTCGATATCGCGGACTACTTTGCTGCGCACCACATCCCAGACCACTGCAGAGGTGCTGCTTGTGCCAGAGATGAGAAATTTTCCATCAGGTGAGAAAGCCAGTGAACTGCTGTCGGATTTTTTGGCTGTGCCGCGGGTGGTGTGCATGGCGCTGAGCAGGGTTTGATCGCTGACTCGCCACATTTCGATTACGCCGCCTGTTCCTTTGATGGCGAGGGTGTCGCCCCCAGGGCTCCATGCCATAGCGACAATGTTGGATTTAGCGGGGCTGAGCATTCCGGTGTACTTGGCCGTCATGGGATCGAAAAGCAGGACATTTGAGCCGACTGCTACCGCGGCTACTTTTTCATCAGGGCGCATGCTCATGGGGCCCATGGGCAGGTCCTCGATTGTTCCGCCATACATCAGCATGTTCTGCTGGAAGCCATTGATTTTTACTTTGCTGCCATTGGCATCCCAGCCATAAATTTCGCCATTATCGAGGCGAATGATGGCGTTTTGGCCGGCGAAAATGGCACTGGCAATCAGTTTGCCGGTGTACTTGAGATTTTTGGTGTAGCTGCCTGTAGAAAGGCTGACCTCGCCCCAGGCATTGACACCATCTCCGACCATCAGGCGGGCACCCTCCATGATCCACTGCCAGTTTTTGACCTCGAAGGGGACATCAATGAGTTTGGGCTCGGCACCGCCAACGGCGTCCCAGATGTAGAGCTGGCCATTGCTTACGGCGGCGACGCGCTTTCCATCGGGGCTGAAACTCAATTTTTCGATTGGGCCTGGTGCACGCCAAGCATAGTCCCAGCTGAGATTCTGGGCCTGCATGGCAGGGGCCCAGAACAGGCAAACGAGTGCGAGGGTGAACAATTGGCGCATCTGTGGCATAAAGTTATCAATAGATAAAAGCATGATGCGTACCAGCTTGTTCGGCCTCGCCGTTCTATTTATTGCAATGGCCCCTTTGGGCGACCGTCCGTTCCCAAAAATCGAAGGGGAGACACTGGATGGCAAAGCCATCAGCCTTCCCCAGGGCCCGAAAACTTTCGCCCTGGTGGGTGTCGCCGCCAGTGTCAAGGCCCAGGCAGACCTGGAAAGCTGGATGCAGCCTGTTTACACTGAGGTGATGAATGGGCAGTTTTTTGTGGTGAAGACCTATATGCTGGTGCTGGCAGATGGCATCAAAGGTGTAGGCAAAGACCAGATTGCCAAGCAGCTGAAGACAAAAATACCCAATGAGTTTCACCAATACCTGATGATATCAGAGGTGAGCATGGATGCGATAAAAGGCCCGCTGAAACTGGTGAACAGGGATGAGCCATATTTTTATGTGATAGACCCCCTGGGAAAAATAATCTATGAGACCAGCGGCGAATACACTGAGAAAAAGATGGAAGGCATTACCGATGCCCTGAGCGAGTAAGCGCCGACCTGGCCCCCAGAATCAAGGGGGAAAATGCCGCGATTGTGCCGACCTTTGGCCTGCAATGAGCACAAAGCTGAAAGACATTTTGCGGGCGCTGGAAGAACTCGCCCCGCTGGCCCTGCAGGAAGACTATGACAACAGCGGCCTGCAAGCGGGCGACCCCGAGCAGGTGGTGCATCAGGCGCTGGTTTGCCTGGATGTTACCGAAGAAATTATGCAAGAAGCGATTGGCATTGGGGCAGATGTGGTGATTGCC
>CBDTVD010000082.1:0-7062 GCA_965363965.1 uncultured bacterium | reverse complement strand
ATGCCGCTTATGGGGCAGAATTTTAAATGTCGGCAATGTTCAAAAAAAAATCCGAATTGGATATCGGTGCAGTCAATTTGATTCAGGCGGGCTGTGCCAAGTGTTGTCGCATAGTGCGGGGCCGGGCATCGGTATGGCGGGGGATTTGGTAATACCTTTACACAAAGTAAATGGCAAAAGAAATTTCACAGGCCGACGCAACGGCTGAAAAAAGGAAAGCACTCCAGCTCACCATGGATAAGCTTGAAAAAGCATTTGGCAAAGGGGTGGTGATGACCCTGAGCGACACCAAGGTTGAAGGCGTGGATGTTATCCCCACTGGCAGCCTGACAGTTGATTTGGCACTCGGCACCGGTGGCCTCCCCAAGGGAAGGGTTGTCGAGATTTATGGCCCGGAATCCAGCGGGAAAACTACACTCAGCATGCACGTCATCGCTGAGGCACAGCGGGTCGGCGGCCTGGCTGCTTTTATTGACGCTGAGCACGCTTTCGACAAAAGCTACGCCGAAAAGCTCGGCATAGACACCAGCAGCCTGCTCATCAGCCAGCCTGATGACGGCGAGCAGGCACTCGAAATTGCTGACCACCTCATCCGCTCTGGCGCCATTGACGTAATTGTCATAGACTCGGTGGCCGCACTGGTGCCCCGCGCTGAAATCGAGGGCGACTTCGGCGACAGCAAGGTCGGTCTCCAGGCTCGTTTGATGAGCCAGGCCATGCGAAAACTCACTGCCAGCATCAGCAAAACCAAGTGCGTCTGCATCTTCATCAACCAGCTCCGCGATAAAATCGGGGTGATGTATGGCAGCCCTGAAACCACCACAGGCGGCAACGCCCTGAAGTTTTATGCCAGCGTGCGCATCGATATCCGCCGTGTTACCCAAATCAAAGACGGCAACGACATCATCGGCAACCGCACCCGCGTAAAAATCGCCAAAAACAAAGTGGCTCCCCCCTTCAAAATTGCCGAGTTCGACATCATTTATGGTGAAGGCATCAGCAAAACCGGTGAAATCGTTGACATCGGGGTTGAGTATGGAATCATCAAAAAGAGCGGAAGCTGGTTCAGCTATGGCGAGCAGAGGCTCGGCCAGGGCCGCGAAAGCGTCCGACAACTCCTAAAGGACAATCCTGAACTGGGCGAGGAAATCGAGCGCCTCGTCAAACAGAAAGCCTTCGCCCCCCTCGCCGCGACTGATGTCAAGCCCAAAGCCGGCATCGAACTCCCCGAGGGCGTTCTGGAATCGGCCAAGTAGCCCCCAATAACTCACAATCCCTGCCCTGCCCCGTCTTATTTATTGACCGGGCAGGGCTTTTTTTGTGGGGGGATGGGCGTCCCTCAGTTGCATCAGCGATTTGTAGGGGCTACATCACTCCCCGCCAAGGCCGAGAATTAATGTCGCCCGTGCATCTTCGGTTTCCGTTGGTCACAATACCGTCTTGTAACGAAACTCGCTCTTGCTATGGCACCACCCGCCTCAACCCACTACGCTGATTTTGCTATAACCCCGATTGGTGCGCATGACCACAATCTGGGTGCCAATGCGTTCCTTAAGCTGGGCCACGTGAGAAATCACGCCGATGGTTTTGCCATTGCTGTGGAGTTGCTCAAGGGTGCTGAGGGCGGTTTCCAGCGATTCTTCATCCAGGGTACCAAAGCCCTCGTCAATAAACAGCGAGTCTATCCGAGTATTCTGAGAGGCCATTGCAGAGAGGCCCAAAGCGAGGCCGAGGCTGACCAAGAAGCCCTCGCCGCCGCTTAGGCTGGCCGTGTCGCGAAGGGTTCCGCCGAGGTAGTTGTCGGCGACCAGCAGTTTCAGTTCGCCATTGCTGTCTTTCGAGCGCAGCTGATACCGGTCGGTCAAACCTCCGAGGTGATGGTTGGCATAGCCCAGCAGCTGCGCCATGGAGATGGATTGCGCAAAACGGGCGAATTTGCTGCCATCGGCCTGGCCAATGAGTTCTTTGAGCGCCTGCCACCGCAGGGTTTCCTGGTGCTGCCGCTCGCGTTCTTCTATCAGTGCTGCGTGGCTGCGCTTGGCCTCGGCATCATCCTTCAGCTGCTGCTTGATGGCCCCGGCAAGTTCTATGACGCCTGACAACTCGATGCCCAGCTGCTCCAATCGGCCAGTGATGGACTCCAAGGCTTCTGGGGAATGGTCTGCCGCCGAGTGCTGGTCAAGCTCGGCATGGAGTTCATTTTTCCGCGCTTCCGCCGCTTTGATTTCATTCTCAATGTCCTTGATTTGGTTGCCAATTGTTCCGCGTTTGTCCCTGTCAATCAGCATTTGGGCTGCTTTTTCGATACTGGGCTCCAGGCTGCGCCCCGCCAGGGCATTCAGCAATCGCTGGGCGGCCTGGTGCAGCGTTCCGGTCTTCTCTTCGCGTTGCCTGCGCTTCTCGGTTTCAGTGGATGATTTGCTGGTGAGGGCCGTGTTGTGCTGCTGCAGCAAGGCGGCGATGTCTTCGGCTGCTTTGGCCTTCAGCGCCATCTCTTTTTCCAAAGCGTCGAGATATTCCTGCGGCGATTTGTGGGGGGCCTTGAATGTTTCACCGACCTCAGCAGTCGTGGTTTCAATCTGATGGGTCAGCCTTTTGATGGTTTCGTCAAGCGACTTGATTTCAGCGTCAGCACCACTTATGGCATCGGCTGCGGTGCTGATGGCCTTTGTACCATTGGCCACTTGCAGTTCAGCCATTTCTTTGGCGTGGGTGCTGGCGGTAAATTCTTTTTCGCGCTTATCGAGGTAATCTATCAGGGCCTGCTCGCCGCCGAGTTCATATTCCTGGCTGTGCTGACGTGCCAGGCTGCCGAATCGGCTTGAAATGGTGTTGATTTCGGCTTGGCTGCGGTCAGCATCGCCTTGTTTGGCCAGGCGCTGTTTTTGGGCCTTGACCTTTTCCTCCTCACCCCGCTCGATTGCGCCCAAGTGGTTTGCTCGCTCTGCGGCGAGGTTCGCCCTTGCTGCTGGCAATTCCCTCAGGCCTTTCAGCAGGGCGGCTGCCTCGCCAGTCGGCTTCAGGCTGAACTCCTCCGGGCAGGATTGTGCGCTGGGAATGTCGGTCAGCTGCCCAACGAGTGTTTCCAGCTTTTTGAGCTCAGTTTCTCGAGCCTTCTTTATCTCCGAGGCCTCGAGCTGCTGAGTTTGGAGAGCGGCGCGGTCTCGCTTAAATTGTTCGAGGTCATGCGGCGAGTGGGCATGGACGGTGCTGCCGCACAGCAGGCACGGCTGGCCATCCTCCAGCGCCTGGCTGTTTTTGATGAAAAAATCTTTATCGGCAATTTGCTTTTGTATAGCATCGAGTGTTTTTGTCAGTTGCGCTATTTCTGCTTCGGCTATTTGGGTTTCCCTCTCGCCGAAAAACCGCCATTGCCCAAGTGCAGCTGTCAGCTGCTGCTCATGTGCATCCAACTTTCGGATTTCTTGTTCCGCCTGGGCCTTTTTGCCGATTGCCTCAGCCACTGTGCCCTCGGCCAAACTCAGGCTCCCCGCTATTTCCGCCAGTACCGTTTGGCTCGATTGATTCAAGGCTTCTGCGGCACGGAGTTTTTGCAGGTCGGCGCGCGCTTCTTTAATGATATTGGATAGTTGGCCATCCGCAGCGTGCTCCCTCAGCCAGGCCGCAAGGATGGTTAGCTTGGCCTGGTTTTCTTCAAGCAAAGTCTGATCTTTTTTCAGCTGAGCCTGGGCATCTGAAAGTTTTCTGAGTTTGCTTTTGTGGCTTTGCTGGCCATCCGTTAACGCTTTCTGCCACTCGCCCAGCTGGATGAACCGTTCGTTGGCTTTGTTGAGGATTGGCTTTTGTTCCGTAACCACCTCCATCGCCTCGATGGCGGCATGGCTGGCTTGGTCTCGCTGCTGCTCGGTGCTCTGTACCTCGATCTTTTTGGTGTCTATTTCATTTTTCAGATTTTCAAGCTCTGATTCCAGCACTTTCAGTTCCTTGTTTGCTCGCTGCCAGGTGTCGAAATCCGGCTCCAGGTCTTCTACCTGCAAGTGAGCATTCCAAAGGGCGAAAGCTGCTGCTGCCTGCTCTTTATTTTGGAGTGCTACACTGTGCCGCTCCGCTGCCGTTTTCAGGCTGGCTTGCAGTTTGGCCAGTGTGTCGTGCCACAGCTTTTCTGTGTTGAGTTTTGTGCGCTCGGTTTCCAGTTTTTCTTTGTCTGCCTCGGCGGCCTGCAGTTCATCCTGTTTTTTCTTTTCGTCCTCAGCCGACAGGGTTGATACAGCCTGCATCCTCAGTGTCAGGCGGGCTTCTTTTTCCTCTTCGGCGCGGTGCTTGGCAAATGCTTTCCTGGATAGCTCGCGATAAATTTCACCCCCTGTCATAGCCTCCAGCAGTTCAGCGCGTTTTTTGGCATCGGCCTTCAGAAAGGCCGTGAATTCGCCCTGGGCCAGCAGTACTGATTTCAGAAACTGGTCAGGGCTGAGGCTGAGCACTTCTGCCACCACATCATTCATTTTGGTCCGCTGACTGGCCAGCACCTGCCCCGAGGGCCACTCAGCAATTTCGCATTTCGGGTTCTGCAATTCGCCGTCAGGCTTAAAGCGGCTCCTGTGCAGGCTCCATTTAGCTTTATAAGTACCAGTTTTAGACTGAAAGACAACTTCAGCCCGGCACTCGCCGGTTCCATGGGTCATCACATCCCTGACATTGGCGCCCCGTGCCACCTGCCCATAGATGGCAAGGGTGATGGCATCCAGCAGCGTGGTTTTGCCTGCACCAGTGGGGCCGGTGATAGCGAACAGGCCGCATTCTTTCAGTGGAGATTTTGTGAAATCTATGCTCGATTCCCCTGCCAGCGAGTTGATGTTGAACGTGCTTATCTGCAGAATTTTCATGGCGATGATCTATTGAGCGGTGGTGGTTTGGTCGGCGGACTCTTCTAATTCAATATCCATTGTCAGCAGCTCGGCAAAACTTTGCTCCAGTGCCGTGCGGGCTGGGCCGCTGAGGGCTCGCGAATCCAGCAGGCGGGCAAACATCTGCTCCGGATGATTGATGATGTCCTGGAGTTCGAGCGGGTCTTGCGCCTTTTCCTCCTCTTTGGGCAGCACCCTGTAATTGAGCACCATGCGGTGGGGGTTGGCATCTGCATATCGGTTCAGCTGGTCGCTCACCAATACAGGTGAATCGCTGCCGATGATTTTGGCGAAAATAAAGGCTGGCAACGGGTATGGGCCATTGTCCCAGGCATCGAGTTTTTCCATTACCTCTTCAATCGTCCCCTCTAAATTGACAAGCCGGCGAACACAGGGGACGGTGAGGGGGGTTACACTCGGCTGCGCCGCGCCCTCAAAATCCAGCATCAGCACCTGGTGTCCATAGTCAGCCTCGGCAAAGGAGAGGGGGATGGGCGAGCCACTGTATCGGATATGGCCGAACCCGGACACCACCTGATGCTTATGAAGGTGCCCGAGCGCAACATAATCGAATGCATCGGTAAATGCATCGGCCTCGACATGGCCGAGCGTGCCCAACTGGATGCTGCGCTCACTGGCTTCACTGCCTGTGCCGCCCTTGGTGTAAAGGTGGCCAGTTGCCAGCACCGGCACCCCTTGTGCCCTGTGATGCCGAATGCAGTCAGCGGCGATGGCATAGTGCCGCGCAATGCCTTGCTGAATGTTTTGATTCTGCTGCTCCTCGCTCTGGCCGAGTGCAGCCGTCCGCAGGTCACCATCACGCAGAAATGGGATGGCTGCCACCACCAGGCTTGGCTTGGGTGCGCCAGTGGGCAGGGCGATGCATTGTGCCTCGCCGTCCGGCAGGGCCGCACTCACCACATGCACATTAAACACTTTCAGCAAGGCCTGTGGCGCGCTCAAAAAATTGGCACCATCGTGGTTGCCGCTTATCAGCACCACATCTTTGCAATGGGTGCCCTGCAGCGCATGCAGAAATCGGTAATACTGCGCCTGGCTTTCATGGCTCGGGTTTGCAGCATCAAAAATGTCGCCTGCCACCACCAGGGCATCCACCTTCTGTTCATCAATGGTTCGGGCCAGCCAGTTCAAAAAGCAATCGTGCTCCTCAGCCCTGCTGTGGTTGTTCAGGCGTTTGCCCAGGTGCCAGTCGGCGGTGTGGATGATGCGCATAGCTTTCAGGTAATCGGGGGCAATATTAAAAGCCAATTCCCTCTCCGCACGCAATCCAGCGCACCTGATGCCGTTTTATGCGACCGATTATGACTGACAGCAAACATTGATGTGCCTTTACTTTGCATCAAATAAATCCACAGACATGGACACCATAAACCCCCTGAACCCAATCGAGATTAACCCTGCTGGGGAGCAGGCACTGGAGTACGGCACCTTTTGGGAGCGCCTGGGCGCATTGCTGATTGATGTATTCATCATCTCAGCCGCCACCTATATCCTCAGCAGCCTGGGTGCATTTGGTGCCAGCCTGGGCTTTATTGGCAGCCTGGTCTATTTCCCGATTTTCGAGAGCAGCCTCTGGCAGGCCACCCCTGGCAAACGCACGCTGAACCTGGTGGTTACCGACGAGTTCGGGCAGCGCATCCCCCTGGGCCGAGCAATAGGACGATACCTGGGCAGGCTGCTCAGCGGCCTCATCCTCGGCATCGGCTTTCTGATTATGCTGGGCGACCCAAAGCGCCAGACCCTCCACGATAAAATTGCCCGCACACTTGTGGTCAAAAGAAAAGGATGGTAGATATCACTTTCGATAACCCGCTCGGCCAGCCTGGGCAGCCCGCGCACCAGCCCGCCACCCTCACGGTGCGATACGCTACCTTCGGCGAGCGGCTGGGGGCTTATCTGCTCGATGGCCTGTTCATCAGCATTGGTGCCTGGCTCCTGATTCTGCTGATTGCCGTGCCAATCGGGGTGATGAATGCCGATAAGTTGAAGGCGATGATACCATCGCCCGAGGAGACAATGGACAAAGAACAGGTGATGACCATGGCCATGCTGATATTCGGCACCTTTGCCCTGCTGGTGCCTATTACGCTGACAGTGCAGTGGCTCTATTTCGCCCTGCAGGAAAGCAGCAGAAAGCAGGCCACCTGGGGCAAGCGAATCCTCGGCATCCACGTGG
>CBDTVD010000081.1:0-7134 GCA_965363965.1 uncultured bacterium | reverse complement strand
TTGATGTCATCATGGGCGAGGGGAAATTTACCAAAGGCAAAAAACTGCGAGTTACAGGGCCTGACGGAGAAAAGGAGCTGCAAGCGCCGCATATCATCATTGCTACTGGTGCCCGCGCAAGGCAGCTGCCCAACTTGCCCATAGACGGAAAAAAAATAATCGGATATCGTGAGGCGATGACCCTGCCAAGCCAGCCAGCTTCTATGGTGGTGGTTGGCAGCGGTGCTATCGGGCTGGAGTTTGCCTATTTCTATGCTTCAATCGGCACCAAAGTAACCGTGGTGGAGTACATGCCCAACATCCTGCCGCGCGAGGATGAGGACATCAGCAAAGCGGCCCTGCGGACATTTGGCAAAGCCGGCATCCAGTTTATGACCAATGCATCTGTCGAAAGGGTAGATACTGGGGGAAATGGGTGCAAAGCGGAGGTGAAAACTGAAAAAGGGATGCAGACCCTGGAGTGCGACATCGTTCTTTCGGCAACAGGCATCCAGGCCAACATTGAAAATCTGGGGCTTGAGGAACTGGGCATAACCACTGAAAAAGGAGTGATTAAAAGCGATGAATATTATCGCACGAATGTCGAAGGCATTTATGCCATCGGCGATGTTACCACAGGCCCTGCGCTTGCGCACGTGGCATCGGCTGAAGGCATCACCTGTGTCGAAGCGATAACGGGCAAACATCCTGAGCCGATAGATTATGCCAACATCCCCAGCTGCACCTATTGCTGGCCTGAAGTTGCCAGCGTAGGGATGACAGAAAAGCAAGCCAAAGAGGAAGGATACGAAGTCAAGGTTGGCAAATTTCCATTTTCAGCATCAGGAAAGGCCAAGGCAGCAGGTGCAGCCGATGGATTTGTAAAAGTGATATTCGATGCCAAATATGGCGAGTGGCTGGGCTGCCACATGTTCGGGGCCAATGTTACAGAAATGATCGCAGAAGTGGTGGTCGCCCGAAAACTCGAGACCACTGGGCATGAGATCATCAAGAGCATCCACCCGCACCCCACCATGAGCGAAGCAATAATGGAGGCTGCGGCCGCAGCTTATGGCGAGGTGATCCACCTTTAAGGCTGAAACTCTGCACTGAAGTGCGGAGGGGAGCTCCGCCGAAAAAGCTGCCGGAGGCTGCGTGCCAAAATGAGCACGTCGAGCGAGAAACTCAGATGGGCTGCATACCACGAATCGAGGCGGAGGCGCTGGTGATAAGGCAGGGCATTTCCGCCCAGCGCTTGACTGAGGCCCAACAGCCCCGGCTTAACGCTGTGGCGGAGTGCCTGATTAGGTGTATAGCGCGGCAGATAGTCAAGCAGCAAGGGCCGAGGGCCAATCAGGCTCAACCCGCCAGTGGCTATCATCCAAAGCTGGGGAATTTCGTCCAAATGCGTTTTTCTCAGCCAAGTTCCTAAAGGGAAAGTCCGCTGAGAATCAGGAAGCGGCACACCGAAGTGATCGTG
The DNA here is from genome assembly GCA_965363965.1 of uncultured bacterium. GTDB lineage: Bacteria > Bacteroidota > Bacteroidia > CAILMK01 > CAILMK01 > CBDTVD01. The sequence goes on along the minus strand of CBDTVD010000081.1, from coordinate 5,675 downwards.
CAGGTCGAGCAGGGTTTTGAATTTGATTATGCCGAATGGCCGGCCTTTAAATCCAATGCGCTGCTGCCTGAAAAAAACACCCCTGCCTGAAAAAAAGAGCGCAAGTACCACAACCACTGCAATGGGCAGGCTGGCAAGCGAAAGCACAATGCCAGCCAGGCAGTCGAAACCTGGCTTCAGCCAGCGGCTATAAATCACATTAAGCTGTTGTTGAGCAAAGGCAAGGCGCGCAATTTCTGAACAATGGGGAGGCGCAAGGCCGCCTCGATTTTTGGCAAATGCCGCACATGGTGCAAATCGCTGCCCACAAAACTCACCATCCCTTTCATTACCAGTTTTTCAGCAATGCGTTTTGCTTCCTCGCTGTAATGGCCTGTCAGCGACATCAGGTTGATCTGAAACTTGACATCACGGGCCCACAGTTCTTCATATCTGTCCCATTCGTCATACATGTGGATGTATCGCTCAGGGTGGGCCAGCACAGGCTCGTACCCTGCCACCTTACACTGAAAAACAGCCTCATTCAGTCCATCGGTTTCACTCACAAAATTCATTTCCATCAGCACAAAATTTCCACCGAAGGTGAGCAGTTTTTTGTCTCGGACCTGCTGCATGAATTTGCCGTCGAGGTAATACTCAGCCGCGGCTTCCACCATCAGGGGTATCTGCCGCTTGATTAGTTCTGCATTCAGTGCCTCAAGGCCTTCCAAAATGGCTTCTGGCTCATTGACAAAAGTATCTTCCATGCTGTGGGGGGTTGTAATCATTTTCCGGTAGCCGAGTGCCACCATGCCCTCAGCAAGTGCAACACTGTCCTCGAGTTTTTGGGCGCCATCATCTATTCCTGGAATCAAGTGGCTGTGGATATCCACCAGTACAAGTGGCTCAACAGGCCCTGGCTGGGGCTGAATTTCTTTTTTGCCGAATAAACCGAATAGTCCCATAATTGCAGATGGGTGCAAAGTTGCCCCGATATTCGCCCCCGATTTGCATCCGCCCAAAGAATATCAGCCCACGGCTGAAGAAATGGCTTACGCCGCTGAGGTGGTGTTTACTGCTATTTTGGGGCAGCCAGTGCCTCACCATTTTGAGAGCGACGTGCAAAGAAGCCTCAGGCAGGCTGCCTGGCACTTGCTGAGGCATCAATTTCCTTATCAAGGCATTGACAGGCATGGGCGAATGGACGAATCAGATATCGGTGATGTCAGCCAGCCATTTGTGCAGGGAATTGCGGAAAGGGTGGCAAGCTCAATGTGTTTAACTGTGCCTGAAAGTCGGTGGAAGTGGCGGATAACAGTGGATGTTGACCAGCCTTTTCTGCTGCGGGGAAAACCCTTTGCCCGGCAACTCGCATCGTGGTTAAAATCAGAGATTACACCGACAGACAAACATTGGAGGGGGCCGAAGCGCGGGGCAATCAGGGGCAACGATCCCTATGATGTGTATGATTTTCTGCTGCACCAGGTTCCGCCCCAGAATCTCTTTTTTTTCTTTCTTGTTGAAAACGGGCATCACCATGATGAATGGTATAGCTGGCATGTGCCCGCTTATCAAAAATTGATCAAACGGCTTTCGGAAACGGGGGCGACAATAGGGCTGCATCCGAGCTATGCGGCAGGGGATAATCCCCATTTGATTGGCCAGCAGAAAAAGATATTGGAAGACATTATAGGCCGGCAAGTAGAGGATGTGCGGATGCATTTTCTGCGATTGCCTGACGACAGGGTGCGCGAGGCCATGGCTGATTGCGGACTGAAGAATGACCATACAACACCGTATGCCCGACATTGGGGATTCAAGGGCGGCATGGCCCTGCCCTACCCCTGGTTCAGCCGATTGAGGCAGCAGAAATCAAACCTGACCCTGATGCCAACAATGGCGATGGACAGGGCAATGGAACAGCGCGGGCTGACCGCAGAAGAGGCCACTGAGCAAATGCTGATTTTGGCAGATGAAACCTGGAAAGCTGGCGGAGAATTCAGCCTGCTATTGCATAACACCACCTTGAGTGAAACTGGAGAATGGCGAGGCTGGAAACAGTCATTTTTGGATGTGCTGGGTTATCTGAAGGCAAGAGACAGAGCAGCCCGCCAAATTTGAGCAGGGGATATTTGCGTCCATGTCGAGCCCCAGGCACCATTTTGAAGTCGAACGCGTGAAAGGCGCGGCAATCAGCAAGGCAGAATGGATGCATTGTGTGGAATCCAGCGAATGCGGAAGCATCTACGCTTATCCGGATTTTCTGGATGCTGCACTGCCTGGCTGGGAAGGACTGATTTTGAGGGAGCGCGGAATAATAAAAGGCGTTTGGCCATTGTGGATTAAAAAAAAGTTGGGAATCAGCCACGCGCTGCAACCTGCTTTTGTGCGATACATGGGCCCAACACTCGCAGGGCCGAGTGCAGGCATGGAGCAGAGGCACTGGTACGGTTTTGTGCATGAAGCTATCCAGGCACTTACAATTGCCCTGCCTAAGGAAATTCAAGCACTCAGCTATTTTCTTCATCCCAATTTTACATATGGCCTGCCATTTCTGACAAACGGATATCGGCTCGGTACCAGGTTTACCTATGTCATCAGCCCAGGGCACCAATGGCCGAAATCCATCTTAAGAAAAATCAGGGAGGCGAAGGCAGCAGAACTTGCGTCAACATCAATGGCATGGGAAGATGTAAAAGAATTGATAAAACTAAACCTGATCGCAAAACGCGAGATTGTGCCAATGAATGTGCAACCACGGCTTGAGCGCATTGCCAATTGCCGAGAAATTTCGGACCACGTATCAGTGCGCGGGGTTTATGACAATAAAGGTACCCCCCTTGCTTTTGCCATAAGCCTTATGGACAGAAACGCGGTTTATAACCTGGCTGCAGGAATTAACCCTAAGTATCGCGATAGCCCAGCTTTCAGCCTGCTGCAAGCTGAAAGAGCTGCTACTGCAGAAGAAAAGAACTGTATTCTTGATTTCCAGGGCTCTATGCTGCCTGGTGTTGAATCTGCCATCCGGTGTTATGGCGGCACTGCCAAGCCGCATTTCGAAATAACACGGGGCAGGCTGTCAAGGCTTATTTAAAGGACAATCCGCGAAACTTTTATCTGCACCCGCTCAGCTTCAAGAGTAGTGGTGGGGGTTACCTGAATTGCATCAGCTTCACCATGGTATTTGGCAATTCCCTTTATGATGCCGACAGCGAGTGCTGCCATCCGGCGCTTGCTGTAATAATCAATTGTCAACTGGTTTGCGTTTTGGATGGTAACATTCAGCACTGGGGGCTGAATGCCTGGAAAATCTGTGCGAGCCCCGTAATGCAAGGCGCGCTCGGTATTGGCGATTGTGTCAAAAGTGCGCCAACTGGGGTCCGCGTAGCGGCCAAAGGTTGCCATTATGTCTGGCACAATGTACTCGCCAAATGTTTGGAGGACATCAGCAGGCGTGAGTTGAAGCCGAGAAGCAGCGGCTTGAACAAGGGCACCTATTGCCTCATCACCATAGTTGGTGGCAGCATCCCACTGCTGGCCGGGCAGACCAACGTCTGCCAGCAAGGTTTCCCAGGTGGCAGTATCAAAAGATTGCTCTACAAATTTTTTGAGCAGGACATAAATAGAACCGTGCATGGATAGGGGTCAGGAGAAGGCGGAGGAGTGGTGAGGGCTGGATTGCATCTGCTTATCAAAATTTGGCGAACCCTGGGAAATTTTCACCTACGCCCAGGCCAAAGAGCGCAAAATCGAATTGAACGGGATCATTCGGCGACAAAATTTTCAGGGTCTCAGTAAGAGAAAGCGCCATGTTCCAATCGGCTTTGTTTGATGAAATCAATTCTAAATGATGGGCCACGCGGCTGACATGGATATCCATCGGGATAACCAGTTGGTGAGGGCTAATTGTTCTCCAAAGTCCAAAATCCACACCGCAGTCATCTCGGCGCACCATCCATCGCAGATACATATTGAGGCGTTTGCATGCAGAGCCACGCCGAGGGTCTGCTACATGCTTTTTGGTGCGATGGAGTGCATCGGCATCAGCAAACATAAAATCATGAAAGCGGGCGATGCCTTCGCCGACATTTTGCTCACCATTCCGTGGTGAAAACAGCAGCTCGAGTGAAGTATTGACGGAATAAAATCGCCTGAGTGCAAGGATGAAATGCTGCAAATCAATTGAGTTGAATGTCCTGTGGGCAAAAGGGGGCATGGCATTCAGTTCATCCAGGGATGCATTCATCACGAAATCATATGGCTGATTATCCATCATCGCCATCAATCGGCGGAGGCTGTTGAGCACCGAGACTCGCTGGCCCCATGCCAGGGTAGCCGCAAAAAGGCCGCTTATTTCAATATCCTGCAAACGCGAAAAAGCATGGGGAATGCTGACAGGGTCCTCAGCGATAAAATCCCTGCAATTGTATTGCCTGGCTTTCTGGCGCAGCAATTCAGCAATGGCTGGTTCAATCATATGGATGCCAGGGGCGAATTTCGCCAAACGGCAAATCAATTAAATGAGCCACTGCATTTTCAGATGCATCTGAATAACTGGGCACTCCGATTTTCTTGCGGCTGAAGTGCTCAATGGCGTGGTGCGTGCCATGTATTCTGTCCCAAATGCTGAGCACTACACTAAAGTTGCTCCATGTTTCCATTTTTCGCTGGCTGTGGTGAACTTCATGCATTCGGGGTGAAACCACAATCCGATGAATTATGCTTTCAAATTGCCAGGGCAGCCTGAGGTTGCTGTGGTGAAAAATGGTTGAAGCCTGAAAAATCAACTCGTAATTCATCAGCTGACGCGGTGAGGGGCCCAGCAGCCGTACAATCAGCAGCCTGAAGGGAATGGTTGCCAGCATCTCGCCAAAATGAAATCGAAGTCCGGTTGAGGTGTCCATGTCTGGGTCGATGTGATGAACCACATGGAAGCGCCAGAGCAGTGTGGAATGGAGCAACCGATGCCAGATGTAGGCTGAGTAATCGAGCGCCAGAAATGCCGCAGTTTCTTTCATCATGGGGTGCAATTTCACCCTGTTCAGCAGGCCTGCACGCCTGGCTATCTGATTTCGGGCGAGGCGGAGACTCAGCGGCAGCATGGCCATCCGAAGCACGGGCAGCCCCAGCAGACTGAGCGTGCCATTTACTGCCACCCTTACATCTTGCCGCGCCGTCCGCCGCCGCAGCGGATATTGGGCTTCAAGGGCTGCAGCAGCAACGCACATAGTGCCCAGCAATGCAATGGTAAGCACATCAAATCGCCGAATTTCGGCATTTAGCAGAAATTTTTTTGCCTTTAGTGCCACTTGATCAGCCGATTGTATAGCTTGGTAATCTGTGCATCAGTGGCACCCATATACCAGGCCACTTGCACCAGGGTAAAGGCCCATTGCAGGCGATAAATTCCATTCAGTTTATACTTGCGCGTGCTGGTTACCACAGCCCGCTTTTGCAGGGCAATGCGCGTTTTCTTTTTTATGCGCTGATAAATTTCGATGTCTTCCATCCAGTCCATGTCCTCTTTGAAGCCCCCTATCCCCTGAAAAAAATCTTTGAATATGAAAAGGCTTCCGTCTCCGCCCCGAAAAAGATTTCCCCTGAAACGGGTGAACCAGCAAAAAGCATCCAAAAAACGATGACTGATATCGAACGCGAGGCGATAAGTGCGTGCCTTGTGATTCTTATCCAGGCTT
>CBDTVD010000080.1:0-7141 GCA_965363965.1 uncultured bacterium | reverse complement strand
CCCCCCGCCGTGTCGGTGGTGAAATAGGGGTTGCCTGTGCCAGCTGCAAAAATCACCACACGGCCTTTTTCCAGGTGCCTGATGGCCCGCCGCCTGATGAATGGCTCAGAAATCTGCTCCATTTTTATTGCGCTCTGCATCCTTGTTTTCACCCCCAGGTTTTCAAGCGCACCCTGCAGCGCCATTGCATTTATCACTGTGGCCAGCATGCCCATGTAGTCGGCCTGGGCCCTGTCGTTCATGCCCCCCTGCAGGCCCTGCACACCCCTGAATATGTTGCCGCCGCCAATCACAATTCCCAATTGGATGCCTGCCTCAACCACTTTGCCCACCTCGCGGGCATAATGGTCGAGCGCATCACCGTCAATCCCATATTGCTTGGTGCCCATCAGGCTTTCGCCGCTCAGTTTCAACAATACTCTTTTATACATCTTTGCTGGTTCGGTAGTCAATAGGGTGGTCAGGTGTGGTGGCGCCCTCTTTATTGAGGGTTCTGCCTGCAAAGATGCGCAAACCCGAATCTTTCAGCCCACCCCCCCCATTATCTTCCCTATTCAAATTTAACAATCGCTTTGCCATAACTTTCCAGGCAATCATCATCAATGGCCTTTACCCGACTCTTCGACACCATTTATCATCAGCAGGCTGAGTATCCAAACCCCAAATCCATCTCCTTTAAGGATGGTGCCGAGTGGAAATCGTATTCGACATCAGAAGTGATTGAGCAGGTAAATCGCGTCTCACGCGGGTTGCTGGGCGCGGGTCTGCAGCCTGGCGACACCATTGGCATCATCACCAACAACAGGCCCGAATGGAATTTCCTCGATTTAGGCATGCAGCAGATCGGGGTGATAAATGTGCCCGTTTACACCAGCAGCAGCCTGGATGATTACCGATACATCTTTGCCGATTCAGGGGTAAAGTTCATCGTTGTATCCGACAAGGCCCTCTGCAGCCGCATCGGCCGCATCAGGCCCGATCTTCCCGCTTTGCAGGAGATTTATACATTCGATGATGTTGAGGGCGCAAAAAACTGGAGCCAACTGCTCCAGAACCAGGCACCCCAGCAGCAAGTGGATGAAATCAAGGATGCTATCAGCCCAGGGAGTTTGGCCACAATCATCTATACCAGCGGCACAACAGGCAATCCAAAAGGTGTAATGCTCAGCCACCAGAATATCGCCAGCAATGTGCGCAGCTGCCTCAGTGTACTGCCTGTCAGCCCCCGCACTGTTGGGCTCAGTTCTTTGCCCATCTGCCATATTTATGAGCGGATGGTGAATTACCTATTCATCGCCTCTGGCAGTGCTATTTATTATGCTGAGGGGGTAGAAAAACTCGGTGATAACCTCAGGGAAGTGCAGCCTACTCTTTTCACCACGGTTCCGCGCCTGCTGGAAAAACTCTTCGAGCGAATCATGGCCAAAGGAAAAGACTTGAAGCCGATACAAAAAAAGATTTTCTTTTGGGCCGTTGAAATAGGATTGCAGTACAGCCCCGAGAAAATGAAGCAGCCTGCCTATGCTGCAAAACTCAAATTGGCCAGGGCACTGGTATTCAAAAAGTGGAAGGCCGCACTGGGCGGCCGCATAGACCATGTTTATACGGGTGCTGCTGCCATGCAGCCCCGCCTGGCCCGGGTGTTCATTGCTGCCGGAATCAACATCCGTGAGGGGTTCGGCCAAACCGAAGCGTCGCCCGTCATCGCCTGCAATCGGTTTGACGAGGCTGACAATCGCATTGGTACCTGCGGGCCAGTGATTCCCGATGTACAGGTAAAAATTGCTGATGATGGAGAGATACTGGTGAAAGGCGACAATGTGATGATGGGCTATTACCATCGCCCTGACCTGACTGCCGAAACCATTGACCCTGATGGCTGGCTCCACACGGGCGACATCGGGACATTTGTGGAAGGCAGATTCCTGAAAATCACCGACCGCAAAAAAGAACTTTTTAAAACCAGCGGCGGCAAGTATATCGCGCCCCAGCCCCTGGAAAACAAACTCAAAGAAAGCGAGTTTGTGGAGCAGGTGCTGGTGGTGGGCGAGAATCAGAAAACCGTCTCTGCCCTCATCGTCCCCAGCTTCGCCAATCTCTCAGCATGGGCCGAGCAAAATGGGCTGAACTGGGCCACCCACGAAGAACTGATTGAATTGCCTGCAGTAAAACAGCTCTATGCAAAAATCAGGAATGAGGCCAACAAATCATTCGCCGAGCATGAGCAAATCAGGCGCTTTGCCATAATGGCAAATGAATGGACAATTGAGCGCGGGCAGATGACACCCACACTCAAGTTAAAGCGCAAAATCATCATCCAGCAGTTTCAGCACATCATCCAAACACTGTATGGCAATGACCAGTGATACATGAATATCTTTGCCGTTTAACCATTAAACCTATACCGAAAGCATGATTACGCCCGAAACTGAGGAAGTGAGGAAAAGCACTGAGAGCCTGATGGAAAAAGCCATTGACCACCTGGAGCATCAGCTCACAAAAATCCGCGCCGGAAAAGCCAGCCCCCAAATGCTCGATGGTGTGATGGTTGATTATTACGGCACCAACACCCCGATTGCTCAGGTAGGCAGTGTCAACACCCCCGATGCCCGCACAATTGTGGTGCAGCCCTGGGAAAAAAATCTGCTCAAGGCAATCGAGAAAGCCATCATAGATTCAAACCTGGGTTTCAATCCGCAGAATGATCGAAATGTCATTCGCATTGCCCTGCCTACTTTGACAGAGGAACGCCGAAAAGCACTGGTAAAGCAAACCAAAACCGAAAGTGAGGACAGCAAAATAGCCGTCCGCAACCTGCGCCGAGATGCCAATGACGCCATTGACAAACTGGTGAAGGCCGGCCTGCAGGAGGATGCCGGCAAAGGCGCCAAAGAAGAAATCCAAACCCTCACCGACCGTTTCATCAAGCGTGTTGATGAAGTGATTGCGCACAAGGAAAAAGACATTATGACGGTGTAAGGCACCCCCGCCAAACGCAGGCCCTGTTACTTTTTATTGAGTATCATGGTGCGTTTTTGCCCAAGCGATTTCGCATTGTTGCTGCGGCCTGCCCCTGCCAGCGCAATGGTCAGCGTCATTTTGCCGAATGCCTCTTTTTCAATGTACCATATGCCGACGATTTCTTCCGGCAGGTTTTCCATTGTCAGCTGGTCATAATCGCGGACAAACTGCCCTGGATAGGCCACAACACTGTCCTTGCCCATGTTCTTCAGGTACACCATTGTCCTATAGTCAAACAGGGCATCATAGCTGCCCTGCCTGAAAAACAGCAATTCCCCCATGTCTGTGCGCATATCCTTGCTGGTTTCAGCGCCCGTGGAATCATAGGTAATCACTGTGTATTCATCTATGTTATAGGTGCCGCTTCCCTTGCTCATGTCCTGGCTGTGCTGGTCGCGCTTGCTGCACCCAAGTGTCAGCATCACCATGCATAAGCCAGTCAAGGCCATAACAGCATTTATCTTTTTATACTTCATCCTTTTTTTCCCTGTTGTTAAAGCCTAAAAATCTGCGTCTCCCCAAATGATGACTTGTGCCTGAAACATCAGCCGCAGCCCTTTCCAGTCCTGGGCCATGCCATTGTCGCTGAAAACATACGGGTCGGTCCGCGATACCTGTTTAAAGTAATCCTGCGGCCACTCACTGTAGTTTCCTCTGGTTACCCCGTCGCTTGCCGGCGATGAATAAGTGGGGGCAAAAGTTCTATTTTTTGGCCTGGGCATCATATAATCTGCCATTGCAACCAGCCGAAGGTTTTTGATCACCGCTACAGAGGCCATTCCCCCAAGTGACCAATTGAGTCTGAATGACTCATAAATGCCATCCAGGTTATGGCCTACATAAGTGTATGATTGGTCGGGGTCGTTAAACCTGAATTTGGAAAATATCCGCGTGGTTTGCATGTGGAGGCCAAGGTGCGCACCAATGCTCATCACCTCACCACTGCCGCCCATGGTTACGTAATTCAGCCATTCGTTTTGCTGAATCTGAAATCGGCGTTCATCGCCGTTGCCATATTTCACCCGCATGCTGCGGTCGCTCCTCAGCTGGCCGCTGCTTTGTTCAAACAAAAAGCCTTCTTTATAACCCATGCCATAACCCACAAGCCAGCTGGCACCCAGCGCAGGGGCAAAGTCCATTTTCGCTTCTTTGCCATTTGGCCCTATAAGGTCAGCATTCACTTTGTTAAATGATTCTGCAAACTGCCCCCAATTTTTGCTCTGCATCAAATCCAAAGCCGGCCCAGTACCGCCGAAAATCTGAAATTGGCCCCAGCACTCCCCTGAAAAGCCCAGCAGCATCAAAGGCAATAACATTTTACCAATTCTCATCATCCCCCAGTGTTACGGTTAATGCTATGCCGATGCGGCGATATTGGCTGCGGATGGAATCGGGGAATTGGTCACTCCCCAGCACATATCCACCGATGAGAATTGGTTCAAGCCCATCCGTCTCCACACCGTCAAACCAGCTGATGTAATAATAGGGCCTGATGCCAACTGGCCCAATGTTCCCCTGTACCCACAATGTAGAGCCAAAGTCTGTTTTGGCCAGTGTTTTAAACCCGACTGGGAAATACACTTTCCAAATTTTTTCATATTCAGGCTTTTCACCGTCGGTGGCATATGCGCGTGTCCAGCCTTTGTTGGCACCAATGTCTATGGTTGCCCCGATGCGAAAATTGTCGCTGAGTTTGCCGTAGAGGCCATACTTCAGCAGGTTGTTTCGCACCTTCAGGTCTCGCCGAAACTCTTGATTTGTACCTGGCTGGGTGCCCCTGCTGTGCACTTTGCTGTGCCAGCCCATCCAACTGAGTTCCATGCCCATTTCATCACTCAGCAAAAAAGTAAATCCTGCAGTAACACCGCCCCCCGTTTTAATCTGGCCCATTTCCTTGTCGAGCCAGGGGTGCTGTGCATTGTAAATGTGGATTACCCGGTTTACATCCCTCGCATTGCATTCCGAGATATTATAGCCGAAAAAAAACTGCGCCGAGGACGATAGGCTTGTCGCCGACAATAATGTCAGCAAGACCAATTGCCGCCAGAAGGGAGCCTGTCTCAAAATTTTTGTGTAGGTTAAAGATTTGATAATCAAAAGCGAGCCTTTAGGCCAGCATTCGGCAAATGTAAATCAAGCATCACCGCATTTGATAATCGAAATTTAACTCATCTAATCCTGATCGGCTTGGTACCCTTGCGCTTAACCCTGCGCCGAGCAGACAACAGTTTGAAAGCCGGCACAAGAAAAATCAGCGCAAAAATCGATGAAACCGTTGCCCACACCACATGGTCATTCCCAAATTCAATCCATTGATAAGCCGCTATTATCCCGAAAATAAGGCCAGGCAATAAGAGAAACGCAGCACCAACCAGCCGAAGAAAATTTCCTGCATCAGCAAGCGGGTTGCCACTCCTCCGGCTGGGGTCGGCCATGTATTGCATCATTCTGCGCCCGGCAAAGGCCAATATCCATCTTCTGAGCATCTGTGAGTTTTTTTTACTTTCTCTGTGTGGGTCTCTGAAATTGATTAACGCTTACAATGCCCAGATTGATTCATCACCCTTTCGGGGCAACGCCTGTGCCTGCTGGGTAATTTTGCGCCATGGCTGGCCGAAATGCAAGCAAAGCTGATTTACCAAAGGCCAAATTTACCAGGCAGAGTTTAAAAGAGGGGCTATCCATTTTCAGATACCTCAAGCCCTATAAGGGGCTTTTTGCTGTCGGCTTGGTTTTCATCACGCTCAGCTCCCTCACCTCACTGGCATTCCCCATCATGCTGAAAGGGATTGTTGACAGTGCCCAGCCTGGTTTTGCCCTCCCTTATTCCCCAGGCCAGATTGCCCTGGCCATGATGGGCGTGCTGGTGCTGCAAATGCTGTTCAGCTTTCTGCGGATTTACCTTTTTACCCGTGTAGGGGAAAACGCTGTGGCCGATATGCGCAAAGCCATTTATCAAAGGCTGATTGCGATGCCCATGCCTTTTTTTGCCCAGCAGCGCAGCAGTGAGCTCAGCAGCCGAATATCAGCCGATGTTACACAAATCCAGGATACACTCACCTCCTCATTTGCCAACTTGCTCAGGGGCATCCTCACACTTGTCATTGGCATCGGCCTGATTTTTTACATCTCGCCAAAATTGACAGGCATCATGCTCTCAGTTGTGCCAGTTGTGGTCGCCATCGCCCTGATCTTCGGCCGATACATCCGCAAGTCCAGCCGGCAGGCGCAGGACCGTTTGGCCGAGAGCAGCATCGTTGTGCAGGAAAGCCTCCAGGGCATTGCGACCGTCAAAGCCTTCACCAGCGAGGGAGCAGAAGTAGGTCGATACCGCCGCAGCATTGATGCAGTGGTGGCACTGGCGGTGAAAAACGGCGTGATGCGCGGCGTTTTTGCCTCCACCATGATTTTTTCTGTATTCGGCACCGTAGTCCTCGTCGTCTGGTATAGCATTTATAGTGATGTGCCCACAAGCAGCCTGATTGCTTTTGTGGTTTATACCGCATTCATCAGCGGCACACTCGCTGGGTTTGCTGAACTGTTCGGCGACTTGCAGAAAACCCTCGGCGCTACGCAGCGCGTCAGGGAACTGCTGCATGAGCCTGTTGAGGATATTTCAATTCAGCAGCAAGCCATTTTGCCCGCTCATCAATTAATGGGGGCCGTGGAACTGCGCGATGTAAAATTTACCTATCCCTCTCGGCCCGACATGCCTGTGCTGAAAGGGATATCATTAAAGGCTGACCCTGGTGCACAGATAGCCATCGTGGGCCCGAGCGGGGCGGGAAAAAGCACGCTCGCCAGCCTCCTCCTCAGGTTCTATGATCCCGATGAAGGCCAGCTTCTTTTTGATGGCACCGATGCAAAGCGCATCCCCCTCACCAGCCTCCGCCGCCAAATGGCTTACGTCCCCCAGGATGTTTTGCTCTTCAGCGGCTCCATCTACGATAACATTGCCTATGGAAACCCGCAGAGCACCCAGGCAGAAGTGGAAGAGGCTGCCCGCAAAGCCAATGCCCACAATTTCATCATTCAGTTCACTGATGGCTACGCCACAGCAGTCGGCGAGCGCGGAATACAGCTCAGCGGCGGGCAGCGCCAGCGGATTGCTATTGCACGA
>CBDTVD010000079.1:0-7245 GCA_965363965.1 uncultured bacterium | reverse complement strand
AGTGAGTTCATCACCCCCTTCCCCCTGGTCAAAGTGTATATCCCATTCGCTATTGCCCTCTTCTGGCCCTGCCATTAATATATCTCACTTTGAATTTAGCCTTAACAATAAACGAAGTTCTGCTCCTGATTCGGGCAAATAATTCGGAATATGTACCGCCGCTCACTGCTTCCGCGTACGTCATTGTATTCTCAATTCGAACAGGTGAGACAATCGCCTGAACAGATTGAGTTCCCATGGCGATATCATAAAATGGAGAGGCGGAATAACAAACTGGGAGAGGTGAATTTACCGAGGGCTGTGCGCCCCAGACGGTGCGCTCTGTAAATCTTGAGTTCATTTAGGTAAATTGATGGTAAATGGGTTGGGTCATGGTTCTGAACAAACCACCGCACAAATCATGCGCGCTGTTGGCCCAAGCCAATATTGGGTCGGGCTGCAAGTATAATGAATGGCTAAATAATGTTGTTCTCCATAACATACCAGCCGAACTGGCAGGTTCTGTATTCTCTGTTGGCAAAATTGTCCGCTGAAAGCTCAGCTGCAAGCTGCCGAGTTCTGTTGTAGAAGATAACTCAAGGCCATTTAAATCACCGACACCATCCAAACTTGGAGATCTCACTTCTAAACTCAGGGAGTCCTTAAGAAAATTGGAAATAGATTCCGAATCATTAATTGCAAAAAAATTATGGTATTGCCAGACCAAGTTAAACTTTCGTTCAGAATTGGCTTGGGTATGAAAGAAATCAACCTCTATAATCTTTGCAGTTAGCAGTCTGATACTTTTTTCAAAGTCCGGCCAGTAATAGGATTCACCATCCGAATTAGTGGTAGCCACAATTGGGCCCGTCTGAAAAAGGGGATAGCGGTTCTCTCCAAAAAATTGGTGCTGAACTCCGTGGACGTGCTGAATATTTAATCCTAACCCTGCTTCTGGTTTGTTGGCTCGCTCTGCATATGCCGGTTTCATAGCTTGATGAAATTCCGCTGCTTTAAAAGCATAGTCCCCCAAGTCCAATGCGGTTAAACTTTCTGCGCGGATTTCAAAAATCGTTTCCAGAAGAGGGGCATTTTTAAGTTTTATTGGGGATATGCTATTCGATTGGTTCACGGTGGCCACTTGTCAAAGGTTTCTTAATACAGCTATCATCCGCTGAGTAAACCAAGGGATGTTTGGTGCTGCAAAAATATAGGGCCAGGCTGGGATTATGACTCCAAAAAAATCCCCGCAGCCGGACTGAGTCTATCTGGCTGCAGGGGACAAAGTTTTTGCCTGAAAACGGCTACCCTTTTTTTCAGAGGGCGATGTTGTGCTTGGCAATCAGCTTGCGCAGGTTGATCAGCGCATATCGCATGCGGCCCAGGGCAGTATTGATGCTGACGCCCGTGGCATCGGCAATTTCCTTAAAGCTCATTTCACTGTAGTGGCGCATCACCAGCACCTCCCTCTGCTCGGCGGGCAAATGCTCAATCAGCAGGCGGATTTGGCCATGGCTTTGCTCGGTAATCATGTCGGTTTCAATGCTGTCCTCGGCAATGGATATGCGGCTCAGCAGGTCATTGCCCTCACTGTCGGTAACGGTGGGCAGTTTTTTGCTCCTCCGGTGATGGTCCACAATCAGGTTGCGGGCAATTCGCATCGCCCAGGGGATAAACTTGCCTTCCTCCCTGTAATGCCCTGCTTTCAGGCTGTGGATGATTTTGATGAAGGTCTCCTGAAAGATGTCCTCTGCCAGGTAACGGTCGCGCACCAGCACCAGTATGGATGAAAACATCCTGTCCTTGTGGCGATTGATAAGGGTGCGCAGGCAAGCCTCGCTGCCAGTGATATACTGCGCAATCAGCTCCTCATCTGTGATGATTGATTTCCTCTGACTCATTGATTTTCTTTGGTTTAATTTTTAAGGTATCAGTGTAGTGTAGAGGTCGTCGGGCTTATAGGCAGATGCTGGCTGGGCTGATTTTGGGCTTGTTAATAGATGTTTACAGGGTGCAAGTTACGCAATTTTCGGGCTAAGTGTATCATTTGGCCGAAATTTTTTTTCGGGGGGCTGTTTTACCCTTCTTTTCAAGCCTCCCCCCTCACCCCCAATAGGGCAGGTATCGGCTGAGTTTTCGGCTGGTGGACTGTGCGTTTTCGGGTTTCAGCAGGCCGTGGTCAACAGCGCGGCGTATTATGGCCGAAACTATGGATGTTGCTGAGGGCGGCAGGCCAAGCCTTTCGCGCAGGCTGGTGTTGGTAAGGGCCTCGCCTTCCTGATACTTCAGCGCTGCGTGCTGATAGGCTGCGCGCAGTTTGTCATTCAGCGTAAGATCGGCATATGGCCGGTCGAAGTAAAAGGTAAAGACAGTGGCGTGCTCAGCTATTTTGATGTCAGGGGCAGGCAGGCCTTTGTCCTCGCACAGGCTGAACACAGTGTCGAGTCCCTTGCCCTCCTCCTCTGCAATGCCGAGGTGCCTTGCCAGGGTGGCGAGCGCAGGGTTTCGAGATTTTGGCGGATAATCAATCAGCCTGTCAATCGGTATAAGGGGTGTCCCTGGGTTGGAGATTTCGACTCGGTTGCTGAAAATGGCTACGGCAGGGCCTGCGCCCTCCACTTCCAGGTCCTGATGGATCAGGGCATTTGCCAGCACCTCGCGGATGGCCATGGGGGGCAGCTGATAGTCTTTGCGCCGCTGGCCTGCTTCTGTGTATTGGTCAGGCAAAGCAATGGCATTGAGGATGAAAGTGAGTGCGGCATCGAAAATCGCGAAATAGCCATCAGCCGATTCCCAGCGATTGCTGGGGCTTTGCCGCCCTGGTCCCCGATAATGCACCATACGCAATGATTTTCTCAGAATGCGAGAATCGGTATGGATGTCATTTCGGCCCAGTGCCAGTGCCCCTGTAAAGGTGAGGCAAATTTGCCCGCCGCTTTCAGCAATCACCTTATAGCGCGATAGCTCAGCTTCAAGTTTGTCAGTACTGGGGCGGCGCAGGTCGGCCAGAATTGTGTAGGTGTCCACGTGCAATTTGGCCAGCACCTCTTCCATAGAATCGGTGCATTGCGCCAATGTGCTCTCCCAGCTGGTCTGGCTAAGTTTCAGCCACAGGGCTCGTTCCACCGCTGGATAATTGCCCAGCGGCTTATTGAGGGTATCCACCCGCACAAATCGCTCACCCGCAAACGCAGTCGGCTGGCCATGCGCCTGGGCGATGCGTGCCACAACCACCCGCTTGCCATCGATTTCCACTTCGCTCCAACGGAGTTCAATTCGCGGGTGGAGCTGAGTTTCCAGCCAAGCCTTCAGGCGTTCATTCCCAATTTTCGCTCTGTCGGGCTGCACCGTTGTGCCCACCACTTCGCCATTGTCAGCGATTCCCCATAGCATATAACCGTAGGGCTGGCCTTCGATGCATGCGGTGTTTGACAGGCCCGATAATCTCGGCCCAATCATCTTGGGGCTGATGTTATTGTGCTTCCACTCCACCCATCCGCATTCTTCTTTCAGCAGGGCAGCAAGCAGTGGGCGTGAAATGGTATTCATGCAGCGGGTAACAATTTGCGTGGGGCAAATATAGCCTTAAATAGCCTTAAATAGCAACTTGCTGATTATCAGCGGCATTTTGGCGCCCATACGCATTACGGTTAAGTAAGAACCAAAGGCCACCCTTAAATAGCCTTAAATAACAACTTGCTGATTATCAGCGGCATTTTGGAGCCAATGCGCCTTACAGTTAAATAAGAACTGAAGGCGACCCTTAAATAGCCTTAAATAGCAACTTGCTGATTATCAGCAGCATTCTGGCGCAGGTGGATGGATGGATTAAATAAAAGACAACAGCCCTACTCGGCCCGCGCTTATCCATTTTCACTTTGCGCTGATGAATTTTTTCCATTTTTCCAGGGGGATGGAGTAGTACTTCTCCTGAAAGATGTACATCCCTGTGCCCTCAGGCTCCTCGCCGGCAGGGGCATAGCTGAGGAGCTGGTTGAAGTGGATGACCGTGCCGCCGCGGCTGGCCACGGGATCGACGGTAAAGGTGAAAAAGCCATTCATGCTGCTGTCGCGCGGGTGGTCCCATACGATGTTCCAGCGCACCCGCTTATCCAGTTTATCGAGGTATTGGGCATAGGAGTTATAGCGGAAGGTGCCTGAGTAGAGAAGTCGGAGGTTGGCCACATAGGGCTTGCCGGCTTTCAGCGTGTCGGGGCTTAGTCGGCTGAGGTAAGGTTTGTGAAACACGTAGTAATCGCAGGCCTTAAAGGTGTAAAAATCCTCCATCGTCTTCTCATCGCGCCATGCCCCCTTGATGCCATGCACCGTCAGCAGATAATAGGGCTCACCCAGCACTTCGATTTCATTGATGTTGATCTCGCTGATGTTCTCCTCGCCAGTGGGGTATTTAAAATAGTAGGGGTTGTTATAATCTGGGTTTTTATAGGGGATGCGGTTGGGACTGCTGGCCCATTTGCCGTCATCGGTGCGCATATAGCCTGTGGCTCCGCTGAGCACAGCGATGGTGCGGCCCATCTTGAAACTGTCCTTGATGGGCACCTTTGCGGATGGTTTGGGCTGAGCTTGTGCTGCCGCTTGCCCGCCGAGAGAAATGCCTATGCCGAGGATGAGGGATAATACTTTCATGCTTTGCTGAAATCCATTTAGGCAAAAAGGGTGCAAGTGGCCGATGTTTCCCCGGCCCTGCCCTAACTTGCGGGGGTGAAAGCGCAGCCAATAAACCGGTTTCTCCTCATCATCCTGTTTATGGCAGGGGCAAACACTGCCGCCCGTGCCACCAACTATTACATCAGCAGCGCTGGAAGTGATGCCAATGACGGGCTGAGTGAGTGCAACCCTTTCAAATCTCTCGACCCGTTAAACTACATAGACTTCGACCCTGGCGATTCCGTTTTGTTCAGGGGCGGCGACACGCTTTTTGGGGGAATAGTTTTAAAAATGGAAGATGCGGGCACCGCAGTTTCACCAGTAGTTTTCACCAGTTATCAGCATGGGCGCGCCACCATAGAGACTGGGCAACGGGGCTTTATATCTGCATCCGATGTGGGCGGAATTACTGTGTTCAACTTAAATCTTCATTCTGAAAAAACCCAGTTTGCCTTATATCATTGCTTCAGTTTTATGGCTGGGCCCAAAAGTGTACCCTATGTATCCAATATCGTTTTAATGAATTTGAGCATCCAGAACTCTGGGACTGGCATCAGTTTCTGGCATGATTATGGAAAAGGCGACAGCAGCTATTTCAGGGATGTGCTGATTGAAAATGTAAAAATTATAGATGTAGATGAACTTGGTTTTGAGCTTGAATCTAACTTAAAATTTCATAAAAGCCATCATCGCAAATTTACGCTGCGCAACGTGGAGGTACTTGGAGGCGAAGGAGGGTTTGATATAAGAGGACTTGACAGCAGCATGATAGAGGGTTGCAGAGCCTCAGGCAGCTTTTTAGACTATGATAAGTTAGATGGCCTTGAATCCAAAGGGTTTTTTATATATAACACTATACATGTGACGGTGCAGCATTGCCAGAGCGACCACAATAATTCATATGAAGCACACGGATTTGGTTTTTATTTTGGCGGCTCTAATTTGCACACGCTTATTCAATACAATTAT
Organism: uncultured bacterium; assembly: GCA_965363965.1. Taxonomy (GTDB): domain Bacteria; phylum Bacteroidota; class Bacteroidia; order CAILMK01; family CAILMK01; genus CBDTVD01. The sequence goes on along the minus strand of CBDTVD010000079.1, from coordinate 1,629 downwards.
GCCCATGCCAATTCAGATGCTGGTTTCTATATCGAAGGCAACCCATTCGCAGTCCAAAATCCAGACGATATCATTTTTCGCTATAACATAGCTGAGAACAATGGCGGGCCAGCCCTGGATATAAACACCTTTGGAAGCAGGAGAGGCCCAAACAACCTGCAAAAAATTTATGCCTACAACAACACGTTTTATTGCGGACCAAGCATTTATAAGAGGCGGCTCTATTCTGGCATTGCATTCCTGTTAAATGACTTCGACACCCTAACTGCCGAAGTTTATAACAACATCTTCTATACAGTAAAAGAGACAAATTTTGGCCTCGCAGGAAAATCCGAAGGAGTTTTGCTGCACCACAACATTTATTATACTACTGGAAAATTCCTCGTATTGGATGAATGGAAAGGTAAAATAACGTCGATTGAAGGGTGGCGAGACACCGCTGGGCAGGAAATGTTTCAGGGAGAGGAAACAGGCGAAGTGGTTGACCCTGACTTGCTGAACCCCGGTAAAGGAGGAACAATTGACGATTCCAGCCTGCTTTATCGGCTGGATGTTTACAGGCTGAAATCCTCCTCGCCACTGCTCAATATGAAATTCGACCTCAGTAAGGTTCGGCCAAATGAGGACATTGCTTTCGACTTTTATGGTAACAAACTCCGCGGCACCTGGGCCACGCCTGGCGCATGCGACACCTTCCACATCAGGCCGCATCCCAGTTTTACTGCAGATAAAAACACATGCCTCGGGCAGCCAGTCGGTTATAAAAATAACAGCACTGGGGCAGCGAGCCAGGTATGGCACTTTGGCGATGGAGAAACCGACACTGCCGCCAGCACTCAGCACACTTATGCCAAACCCGGCAAATACATCAGCCGTTTGGTACTGACATCGGCAACTGGATATAAGGACTCTGCATTCCAGCAAATCAATGTCTATTCTCCTTCAGCTCAGTTCCAAATTCCCCCTGCTCTCTGCCTCGGCTCGGCGCTGTGTGTCTCGGCGTCTGACCTTAATTCAGTTGCCTACAAGTGGAGTTTTGGGGACAGTGCCTTTTCAAATTCACGGTCGGCCAGTCACCTCTATATCAACCCTGGCAGCTATATCGTTGAATTGGTTACAATGGCAGGGGCATGTGCCGACACTGTGCGAAAAACAATCATCATTGGGGCAAACCCATTGGCCCGCTGGACTTATTCGGCAGACAAACTGGCAGTTACATTTACAGCTGATGAAACGGGTTATGTAAAATATCAATGGAATTGGGGAGACGGACAAATTGAAACCGAGACCGACAGCGCCAGCTTTTCCTACGTTTACAGCCAACCCGGCACCTATAAGGTTACTTTGACCGTTACCGACAGCTTGGGATGTGCGGACACCAGCAGTTTAATGATAACCGTCACCACAACCGGCATCTCTGAAAGTGAGCCAGTCCAGTTCACTTTCTCCCCCAACCCCTTCATCAGCCAAGCGAGTGTCAGTTGGCAAGGGGCAGAGGCCTCCAGTGCAGTGCTGATGGATGCCCAGGGCAGGGTGGTGCGCCGATACACCGCAGCCGACTTTGGGGCAGGGGGCAGGGAACTGCAAATCAGTGGTGATGGTCTTCTGCCTGGCGTATATCTCCTCCGC
>CBDTVD010000078.1:0-7252 GCA_965363965.1 uncultured bacterium | reverse complement strand
TTCCAGCGCGGCAGTGCCCTGAAGCAGTTTTCGCACACGCGCCGGCTCATCAACACCGGGCAATTCCACTATAATGCGCCCTGCATCTTGGTCCAGCTGAATGTTGGGCTGGGTTACCCCGAACTTATCAACCCGGGTATAAAGGATGTTGTACGTCCTGTCCAGCGCACTTTTCGATTCCGCCTTCAGGTACTCGATCACGTCTCCATCGCTGCTGGTGCGGCTGATGGCATCGCGATTATCTGAATTGATGAAATAATTCCGCAGCGGAATGTTGGGCTGGTCGTCCCTCAGCGCTTCTACAAACAGGTCAACATAGTTTCTGCCTATTGTCATCTGCCGCTGCCTGGCCACAGCCAGCGCCCGATTGACGATGGTGTCATCAGGGTTTGAAGCCAGGGACCGAATCAGGTCAGCAGTCGCAACCTGTAGCGTAACGTGCATCCCCCCCTGCAAGTCAAGCCCGAAGTTCAGTTCTTTCTCCTTGACATCAACATAGTTGTACTTGATGATGCCCAAGTTATAAACTGGCTTGCGACTTACTGAATCAAGATATCGCCTTTCGGCACTGTCTCTTTTTATTGGGTCGCTGTAAGCCTCGCCTGCACTGCGGGCATTGCCCTCTATTTGCCGAGCACAAAAGGTGAACGAAAGCTGAAACAGGCACACTACTGCCAATGCAATGGCAAAGAACCTGACCGCACCACTTAATTTCATATAGAAAGATTAATTTTTTTTGAAAAGCCGCTTTTGCTGGCGAGTTTAGTTTTTGGGGGAGAGAAAGTAAAAATCGGCCTTCGCAGTCCTTTGCCCTGGAAAGAATCCTGGCTTGGCACGCTGCTCCGAATTTTTTTTAGAGGGGGCAAAGATAGCGGGCCAGACCCCCTACCTGTTACGCCTCAACACACTATTTAGGCAATATCCATTGCAGCTTTAAAACTGTCTCTCAGCATCAAAGCCCTCCAGATAATCGGCCACGCGGCGCAGAAAACTGCCGCCCAGCATCCCGTCAACCACCCGGTGGTCATAGCTCAGGCTCAGGAACATCATGTGCCTGATGGCAATCACATCTCCATCTGGGGTTTCCAGCACAACGGGTTTCTTTTTTATGGCACCTGCCGCCATTATGGCCACCTGCGGCTGATTGATGATGGGCGTGCCCATCACATTGCCAAATGTGCCAACGTTGGTCAGCGTAAAAGTGCCGCCCTGGATTTCATCCGGTTTCAGGCTATTGCTTCGGGCACGCCTGGCAAAATCATTCACCTCCCGTGTCAGCCCGATCAGGTTTTTTTGGTCTGCATTTTTAATTACCGGCACAATCAGGTTTCCAGATGGCAGGGCTGCCGCCATCCCAATGTTGATGTTCCGCTTTTTTATGATGGTGCTGCCATTCACCGACGCATTGATCATCGGGAAATCTTTGATGGCCCGCGTAATGGCCTCTATGAAAATCGGGGTATAGGTTATTTTTTCACCTTCTCGCTTTTCAAAATCTTTTTTAACTCGCTCTCTCCATTTCACCATGCCGGTAACATCGGCTTCGACAAAAGAGGTTACATGCGGCGAAGTTTGAACCGACATCACCATGTGGTCAGCAATCAGTTTCCTCATCCTGTCCATTTCAATGATTTCGTCCCCCGCACCTGCAGATTGCTGCACCGCAGGCTGAGCCTGTGGCCTGGGTTGCGCAGTGGGTTGCTGCGCAGGCATCTGCTGAGGCTGCGCCTGCTGAGGCGGCGATTGCTGCACCTGTTCCTGAGGAGGCTGTGCAGATTGAGGCTCCGCAGCCTGGCCATTTTTGCGCGATTGCAGATAACCCTGGATATCCCTTTTGGTAACCCTGCCCTCCTGGCCCGTCCCGTTCATTTGGTTGAGTTCAGCCATGCTGATTCCTTCCTGTCGGGCGATGTTCATCACCAGCGGGCTGTAAAACCGGTCGCCTTTTGCCCCCTGATGCTCTGCTGCAACCGATTGATGTGGCTCACTTGGCTGATAAGGCACTTCCTCAGCTTGCTGCGGCACAGGTTGCTGGGCTTGCGGAGCATGGTAATTATCGGGCTGAGGGCTTTCCCCTGCACCGCCCCCTACATTTATAGTGGCAATCGCTTTGCCAACAGCAACCACCTCACCTTCCTGAAAAAGAATCCGGCCCATCACTCCGCCTGTCGGCGCAGGCACTTCACTGTCCACTTTGTCGGTGGCAATTTCCAGCACGGCTTCATCTGCCTCAATCGGCTCACCTTCTTTTTTCAGCCATTTCAGGATGGTTGCCTCGGCGATGCTCTCGCCCATTTTGGGCATTATCAGTTCAATTTCTTTCATCTCAGCTTTTTGGGATAGCAGGGTTCGCAGGTTTTTTTTCGATTACCAGCCCGACGGGGGGGTCGGGTCGGCCCTATTCAGCCGCTAAGTTACCGCCATTCCCCTTGAGGTCGGCCAATAAACGGCGCCTCAGCTGGTCGAGTGCTATCAGCACAAACATTTCGATGTTGGCCTGCCTCTCCTTGTAAAACTTGTATTGTTTGGCCATTGTCGGCTCTCCTCGCTTCGCTATTCCCACCCAGATTTTACCCACGGGGTTTCCGAATTCGTCTGGGCCTGGCCCTGCAACACCCGTTGTGCTAATGGCATAGTCAGCACCCGTCCGCTGCAATGCTCCTTCAGCCATTTGGCAGGCGACCTCTCGGCTGACTGTGGTGAATTTTTCAATTGCATCTTCCTCCACACCCAGCAATTTCACCTTCATTCCGCTATGGTACGTAATCAGTCCGCCCAAAAACCATCGGCTGCTGCCATTGGCCGTCGTCAGTGCTGCACCCACCCCGCCAGCTGTGCAGCTTTCAGCTGTGGCTATTGTGCAGCCCCCATCGCTTAGCAGTTGCCCGATGGCCTGCGGAAGGCTGAAATCACCAGTCCCATAGGCATCATCTCCGCATATTTCCAGCATTTCAGCAGCCAAGCTGTCGAGTGTGCTGTCAACTTGTTTCTGATCTGCACCCCTGCCTGTTACCCGAAGTGTAACCTGTCCGCGAGACGGCAGATAAGCCAATGACACTGCCATTAGTTTATCCCCATCGCTGATTTTCGCTTCAATACCCCCGAGCCTGACTGCGAGGGCACTTTCAGCAACACCCGCCGTATGCACTTCCCGAAAACCTACATATTCAGAAGGGAATTGCCGCTTCAGCCGAGGGATGATAATTTCAGCAAGCAAGTGCCGAAACTCCGATGGTACACCGGGAAGGGTGATCACCATCTGCCCATCACGCTGAAAAAGTAAAACTGGGGCCGTGCCCACCGGGTTTATGATAGCCTCAGCTGAACTGGGCACCCTGGCCTGCCCCTCTGTCAAAGGATTCATCTGGATGCCCCTCTCCCTAAATCGGGCGAGAATTTCATCCAAAATAACTTGATTGAGCACCAGTTCGCCCCCGAAAAAATCATTGAGGGTGCTTTTTGTAATGTCATCTTTGGTCGGACCGATTCCTCCGCTGGTGATGACAAGGTCTGTACGATTCAGCAGAAAACCCAGCGCTGAGGTAATGGCCGCTGCATCATCCCCTACTGTCAGTTTTTCATTCACCTCAAACCCTGCCGCCCCCAGCTGTAAACTTCCCCATTGTGTATTCGTATCCAGAGTGTGGCCGCTGAGGAGCTCATTTCCGATAGCAAGAAACCCGACCTGCATTTTTATGCAGGCGAAATTACCAGCATGGCATTGGCCTGCACTCAGTGGTGATATTTCTCCCCGCGCAAAATCGTAAAGGCCCGATAAACCGCTTCAAGCGCAATCAGCCGTGCGTGCTGGTGGGTCAATGTCAGATTACTCAGCCCGATCAGGCCGCTCTTCCGGCTCAGTACCTCAGGGCTCCAGCCATATGCCCCGCCGAGTGCCAGGCATATTCGGCCCGGGGAAGCTGAGATTTGGCTATCAAGGAAAAGGGCCAGGCCCGCGCTGGAGAATTGCTCGCCCCGCTCATCAAAAAGAAACAGCCTATCGCTGGGCTGCAGACGAGCCATCAACTGTGCACCCTCTGCCTGCCGAATTCCGCTTTCAGTTTGCCGGCCTTTGCTGCCATGCGGTATCAGTTCTTCATATGCCGATGGCACATATCGCCCGATTCGGGCTGCATAATCCGCCAGCTGGGGTTTTATCCAGGCTTCACTTTTCCCAATAGCAAAAATGCCCAGTTTCATCTCATTTTTTCAGCCTGCAGCATTCCTGCCGCCAAGCACAGCCATAATTGCGTAGCCCTTCGCCATCATCACATCTGGCTGGCCGGCACTCAGCACAAAAATCTCAGCCTCGCAATAGCACAGCCTGCTGCCCGGTTTCAGCACCCAGCCCCTGGCATATAAAGCCTCACCCGTCCCTGGCCTAAAGTAACTCACTTTCAGGTCACTGGTAACCACCCTGTCATCAGGCCCCACCAGGCTGAATGCGGCAAAGCCCATTGCAAGGTCGGCCATTGTGGCTGTAACTCCCCCGTGCACTTTGCCATCCTGCTGCTGCAAGTGCAGGGCCAGCGGTGCATGCACCTCTACATAACCTGGCGCCATAGCGCCCAGCCGGAAACCATTGTGATGCATGAAATGCTGCCGAGTAACCTTTTCAGCAATCAGCCCCCGCCACTGCTCATTCTTCGCCGTATATGGGATGGGCGGTGCCATCCGAAAATCAGGTGATGGGGAATTCTCCATCCAAGTCTGTCAGCACTTCCACTCCCGTTTCAGTAATCAGCACAGTGTGCTCAAACTGGGCACTCAGCCTTCCGTCTATTGTCCGCGCGGTCCATCCGTCCTTGTCAATTTTTGCACGAGCTTTACCTGCATTAATCATCGGCTCTATTGTAAATGTCATTCCAGGCCTCATTTTGGGCCCATTGCTCGCCTTGTCCTTGTGGCAAACCTCTGGCTCTTCATGAAACTTGACCCCTACGCCATGCCCGCAGAATTGATATACTACGCTGCATCCTTCCTGCTCGGCATATCGGGCAATGGCTGCCCCTATGGCTCCGATTTTATTCTCCGGCTGGCAAACCTCTATGCCCTTCCTCAGGCACTCTTTTGCCACCCGCAGCACATGCTCCGCTTCCTCTGAAACTTCTCCCACCTTATACATTCTGCACGTGTCGCCATAGTAGCCATTCAGCACAGGCGTAACATCAATGTTCACAATGTCGCCTTCCTTTATCACGAGTTCGCCAGGTATGCCATGGCAAATCACATCGTTCACCGATATGCAGCAGCTGGCTGGGTAACCCCGATATCCCAGGGTTGCAGGCACCGCATTGTGGTCCCTCATATACGCATTGATCCACTGGTCAATCTCGATTGTTTTTCGGCCTGGCGAAACCATTGGTTCCACCTCCTTCAGGATTTTGCTCGCCAATTGGCAGCTTTTCCTGATGCCCTCAATCTGAGCGGGCGACTTGATTAAAATAGACATTTACTTGCCGTTGAGGCTCACAAAAAAATGGGGTGGCAAAGTTAGGCGGAGGGCTTTTTTCTATATCCCCCAGGCACCTTGCAGTTTGTTACTTTACCAGAAATCTGCCCTGCATCTTGGGGTAATGGCCTGGAAAAGTGCATAGGAAAATGTATTCACCTGCCATTGGGGCAATAAACCTGAAGGTTGTTTTTTCGCCAGGCCCAATAAGCGCACTTGCGGCTATCACTCCGGCTTTGCCTTGCACATCACCGCGATTTTTCACCATGTCAATGTCCTTGTTCTGCACAATCACTACGTTGTGCTGCATCGCCGGGTCACTGCCCTGGTTGATCAAGGTGAGCACAACACTGTCGCCTGCATTCACTGCCAACGCGCTTACGTCATATGCCATATCAGCCATGCTGTTCCCAATGGCATTGATCGTCTGATAATAGGCATTCCCTGTGGGAGCAGGGGCTGGCATCTGCACCGATGACTCAGGTTCAATGGCTTGATAGCCCCCGCCCTCATTTCCTTCCTGCGTCTCACAGGATGCTATAAACATAGTGAGTGCAATGCCTATCCCAATCTTGAAAATCTTCATTGCCTCGATTTATTGGATAGGCTGAAAAGTATCAGGATTCAGTTCAACCACTTTTCCATAGCCGAGTTTCTCCAGGCCCGGGCGGATTGAAGCTGCATCGCCCACTACCACAATGTACATCTGGCCATAGGGCAAGTTTGCTTTTGCCAGTTTCTTTACATCTTTGGCTTTCATCTTTTTCAGTATTTCGCTCTGCTGCCTGGGGAAATCGTCGCTCAGGCCATAAATCACCATTCTTTTAATAAAGCCCGCCTTGGCTGCGTTGGTTTCATAGGCCAGGGCCTCACGCTCAAGTATGGCGCGCTTGGTAAAAGCGAGTTCATCTTTGGTTATTCCCCCCTCGGCGTAGTTTTTTATTTCATACATAAACTCCTTCACCGCGCTGTCTGTAACATCGGCACGCACACCCGCTGATGCCACGTAATATCCAGCCAGCCTGCTGCCCATAAATCCGCTGCGGGCCCCGTAAGTATAGCCTTTGTTTTCGCGGAGGTTCAGGTTGATGCGGCTGTTGAATGCCCCGCCGAGGATGTAATTCATCAGGCCGGCGCGGAAATATTCGCCCGTTGCATCATATGGAAATGCCGGATACCCGATTCTTATCTGGCTTTGCGCAGCACCTGGCTTATCTACTAAAAACACCGTAGTATTGGGGGCTTTGGGGGCAGCTGTTATCGTGGGGGGCGGCGTTTTTCTTGGATTCATCATCGGCCAAACCATCAGGACGCTGAGTGCTTTTTCAGCATCCTCTTTGTCAAGCCCTCCGCTCAGTATGATTTCTGCGTTCGTGGGCGTCACATAGGTCCTGAAGTGATCTCTTATGTCATCAATGCTGATGGCCTGTATGCTGGCAGTTACCCCGCCAGATGGCTTCCCGAGCGGGTGGTCGGAGCCATACAGCAGCGTGTTGAATGCCATGCTGGCCAGCGCCTCAGGCTGATTCTTCCGGTTGGCGATTGCCTCCAGGGTTTGCTTCTTCAGCCGGTCGAAATCTGCAGGGTCCATGCGCGGGTGGCCCAGCATGTCCATCACCAATGCCAGTGTGGGGCTCAGATTCTTGGTCAGCGCTGAAATGCCCACCGTAATTTTTTCCTCACTGGCTGATACATTCACGCTGCTGCCCAGCTTGGTGAGTTCCGTTTCAAATTGGTCAGCTGAAAACCTGTCAGTGCCCTCCTGCATCATTGCAGCCGTCAGCGCCGCCAGGCCCTCTT
>CBDTVD010000077.1:0-7303 GCA_965363965.1 uncultured bacterium | reverse complement strand
CATAAGTGTGGGCGTGGTGCTGATTCTGATTTTCTTCCGGCAATACCTCAGGGCTGAGCGGGACGTGAAACCACTTCCCGAATCAGGCGCTTCCACGCACGCCGATGCCCGACAGGATGCAGGTGAACAGCATCTTCCTGGCCAGGTTTAACGGTCAGGCTCTGGCTTAAGTCCCTTCCGTAAACAGGCAGTGCTCCGCTGCCGCAGATGTCCGCCAGTTCTCCGTTCAGTATCAGTCTGCTGCCTGTCTCAAGGTAAAATCCTGCTCCCTGCGTAAACTCCAGTCTGCAGTTTATGGTGAGTTGGGCCCCCGTACGGAGCAAAACCGGCTGATTGATTCGGCGCACCCCATTCCATTCTTCTGATACTCCAGCACCAATCAGTGTCGGGCTGCCAGTGTCACCTGGGCACTCTGGAGCAATCAATGCCTGCCAAACCGTACCCTGTTTTGCCCCGCTCAGCAAAGCGTGCATGGTCCCAATCTGGCAGGGGGTCAGGTTGCGGCTGGCATTGGGCCAATAGTCCAGCAGATTGTTGCTTGCCCCGCGCGGCGTAGCCGGCACATCCTTGCATGGCCTGTATTCAAACGGGTGGTGTGCACCCAGCACGTGCCCAAGTTCATGCGCTATTGTAGCTGCCATGGTCCAATGATTTCCTGGCAAGGTATCCTGCCTGAAAATCTTGTATCCGCCGAGGTCATAAATCCAGTCCTTATAGCCCAGGGCCATGGCCATACCGCGCTCGCTTACCGAATCATCTTCCACAAGGAATACCTGGATGGCTGAATCGCGCAAGGCGGGCCTCAGATTTATATTTCCCTTTACAAGGGTATTGTAAAAAAATTGAGCCCTGTTCTCAGCCTTAAATACAGCAAAACTGCCATCTTCATGGTGCGTATGGGCATACCAGTCAGCGAGTTCATCGCTGAAATAATATATCACCGTATCTACCCTGAAACGGATGCGGCTGTCTGGCACAAAATCAGGCGTATCTGGGGTCGCCACGCTGGCCTTGTAAGGCAGCAGCCCCGAGAAATTGTAATTGACATCATTCCACACCCGATTTAAAAACTCCCTTTGATAGGGTGTAGGGCGAAAGTTTTTGCTGCTGTCGGCCGAATTGATTACATGCACTGTCAGCCGGACAGTCCTGATGGGCTGATGACTGATGGGCAGGTAATGCTGCCAATCGCCGCAATCGCCCCCTTGCGCAAAGCAGCCCGCTGACGCCGAAATGGCACAAACAAACAGAAACAGATTTTTCAGCACATAGGGCAGGTGCCAAAAACCGTGCACTTAAGTTTTGGTGGTGCCGTCAGCATTTTCAGCGGTCCATCAATTGGCATTTCCTCAGTTTTTGTAAAATCTGATAAACTTAAAGCCTTTCGCTTTTGGGGTTCCCCTTTCAGGATGTTACTGCTTCAGCCATCCTTCAGGGTCCAGTTTAGTCTCATTCTGCCAAATCTGGAGTTCCACTTCATAGCCTCCGCTTTTTTTGTTTTCCCCTGCAACCCCTATTGCAACTTTCGACTGCACTTTGTCGCCTACTTTGACCGTAACGTCAGCCAGGCCATTGTACATGGTGAAATAATTTCCATGCCGAATTAGTACAGCATACAGGCCGCGAGACATGGGAATTACTGCGCGCACCTCGCCCTCATAAATGGCCCTAATCTGGGCATTTTGCCCTGTACGTATTCTGATGCCGTTGCTGGTAACCGTTACATGGTCCAGCGTGGCATGGGGATGGTCGCCAAAATGCTCCACGATTGTGCCCCTTTCCACTGGCCAGGGCAGGTTTCGCCGATTGCTGGCGAAGCTTTTCCCCAGGGCTGAAACTTCAGGTGTCATCGCCAGTCCGCTGCTCCCTTTGGTGCTTTTGCCGCTTGATTTTTCTTTGAGTTTGCTGGCAGCGAGCTCCTTGGCAATCACTGCCTGAATTTTACGGTTCAGGCTGGCAGCTTCAGCGCGCCTGTTTTGGAGTTCCTTGCGCAAGTCTTTCTCCTTGCTTTTCAACTTGTCCGCCAGCTCCCGCTTTTCAAACTTGTCATTCTCCAGCTTTCTTTTCTCCAAAGTCAGCTCATTGGCTATTTCCTTTTTCTCTTGCTGATGGCCTTTCAGTTCAATGATTCTTTCAGCAAGGGCCGTCTGATTTTCATTGATGGCCAATATCTGCCGATTTCTATAGGTAGCGTAAAATTGGATGAACTTGAGGCGCTGCCAGGCCTCATTGAGGCTGCCTGCAGCGAAAACATAAATCAACAGATTTTCCTGCCCCCTATTTTTATAGGCATATCGCAGGTATTTGCCATACTCGGCTTTCAGTGCGTCCAGCGTGTTCTGCAGGCCCATGGCCTCATTGCTCATGCTGGCGATGTTTTTATTGATTAGGTTAAGCTCGATATTCAGCGAGCCCATCACCGATTGACGATCGGCAATTTTGGCATCAATCAGTTTCAGAAACTCCAGGGTGTTGCGCTGGTCTCTCCGCGTCTGGTCAATCATTTTTTGTGTTTGCGCAATTTGCCGTTCTTTGGCTTTGCGCTGCCGTTCCAACTGATCTTTTGATTGAGCATGCGCAGCAAAACCGACTATCAGCAGGGCAAGGCTGAACGCGAGTCCTTTAACGCAGCCGCGTATACCCTTGAGGGACAGAGAAAGGAGCTTGGTCATCTTCAACAAAAGTATAATCTATTTCCGAAAGCTCGACGCGAGTGAGTTCGGGCTGTTTGGCTTCAACCACAATTCTGCCGGGCAATATCCTGCCCCCCACGGTTTTATACCCATCAAATTCCACTCGCGCACCTTTGTTTTCACTCACTTTGAAGCTGTAAGAAAGCAGTTTTCCCTGGGGATTGATGGTAAATTCTTCTTTTCCCTGTGGTGTGGTGCGTGAGAAAATGCCATTTGAGAACTGATATCCCTCAACAGCAAACGGGTTGCTGCCTGTCAGCAGCCGCTGCACAGCAACCAGTGATAAGCCTTCAATGCCTGTCAGATTTCTTAGGCTGGCCACTGGCAGACTCAGATACTCCCGCTTCAGCCGATTGATCAGCTGGGCGCTGTCCTTATCCACAATTGCACGGGCGGCCTCAATCAATGCAGTTACACTGAGCCATACCACTGAGTCCTGCCTCATTTTTATCCTCGCAGTTGCATTTACAGTTCCCCCTGCATCGGTAAATGCCAGTCTCGCATTCATTCGCAGCCATTGATATTCAGCCAGCGCAGCATTGTGCAGTGCAATCGCCTTGCTTTGGGTGATGGTTGTGTCAGGCAGCGGCACAGTACTCACTGCTTTTTTGCCTGTCCTGCATCCGCCGAATAACACGATGCATAGGCCAAGGATGGCCATGCTTTTCAGGGCTGTTCTCACAGTTTGCCCTCGCTTATTTTCTTGGTGAGCGCTGCGCTGTCGCCGCCGGCAGATTTTGCCCGCTGCCAATAGACTTGCGCCTCGGCCGCTTTGCCGAGTTTGAATAATACATCACCGTAATGTTCCAGCACCTCCGCACTTCCGGTTTCTTGAGCCAGGCTCTTGGCAATGTATTTTTCGGCCTCTGCATATTTACCCTGCTGATACAATATCCAGCCATAGGTATCCAGATAGCTCGCATTTGTCGGGTCGATTTTCAGGCTTTTGGCCGACATTTGTTCGGCACGCTCCAGCTGCACATTTCGCTCTGATAAGTAATAAGCAAAATTGTTGAGGGCAAGTGCATTATTGGGGTCGGTTTTCAAGATTGCCTCCCACTGCGCGTCGCTTTTTTCAAAGTTTTTGGTGCGATAAAGTGCTTCGGCGAGGTTGGTGCGCAGTTGCGCCTCCAAATCGCTCTGGTCAATCACCAGTTTCAAACCTGCCTCCAGGGGGGCAATCGCTTCCGCGAATTTTTTCTGATTATTCAGGGCAACCCCTTTAAAAAACCAGGGGATTGGGTTGCTGGGAAAAAACTCAATTGCCTGATTGCTGGTTTCTTCCAGGCCTTTGTCATCCCTCAGCTCACTTTCTATGAACAGCAGCTGCTGCCATACACTATAGACGTCCTGCCTGATCACCAGGCTTTTTTTATAGGCCAGTTTTGCCTGGGGCAGGCGGCCCTGCCTGTAGTTGAAATCGCCTGCAACGGCCCATGCCTTGGCATCCTGCGGATGCGATGCTGTAATTATATCGAGCAGCGTATCAGCCTGGCCAAGATCGAAAGGGGAAAGGGGCCTGCTGAGGAAGTTGTTGTAAAATATCTCGATTTTAGGGTCTATACTCAGCGACTGACTGGCGAATGCCTTGCGAATCTGCCGAGTGGCCTCTTTGCTGTTTCCCGTTTTCTCATAAAATTCAGCCAGCATCAGCTGGCTCTGTCCATCATCCAGCCCTTCACTCGATATGGCCTTCAGCACTTCCATGGCCTTATCATTCTGCCCTTTTTGTATGTACATCTGTGCCAGGGTGGTGCGATATCTGACATTTCGACTCTCAAGGGCAACGAGTTTTTTCATTTCCTCGATGGCTTTATCCAACTTGCCCAGCTGAATGTATATGCGATTTTTTTGCAGCAGAACCGTTTCATCAGGGCCGAATACCTTTTCATATCTGTCATAGGTTTTCAGGGCAAGGTCAGGCCGGTTGGCCTGCAGATAATTGCCGGCCAGGTTAAAGTAATACTCTGGCTCAGTTGGATATTTCGAAATCAGTGCGTCGTAGCGGGCGGCTACTTCATCATACTTTTTTGCCTGTTCAAGCATGTCAATCAGCAGCAGCTGATACCATTTGTTGCTGGCATCAAGCTGCACCGCTTTGCGGGCCATTATTTCGGCATCGCCATGCCTTTTCATCTTCGCATAGGCCATCCCGAGCTCAAAATAAACCGCTGGCTGGCTGTTATCGAGCCTGATGGCTTGCTCGAAAAAAACAATTGCACGCTGATAATTGCCCAGCATCACCTGGGTCATTCCATCAAAAAAAACTTTATCGTATTCCTGCTTCTTGAACCCTGAAAGTGAGGACTGAAAGCTCGATGGTTCTATAACCTCAGGAACTGTGGCGGCTGCCTCCGTTTTTTTGGAAGTGGTGCAGGCAGAGGAGGCTATTGTTAAGGCCGCAGCCATTGCAAGCCTGCTGAGGGATTTGCCAACCGATAATTTCAAAAATGCCATTTGCAACTTTAATAATGTCAACGCAGGGGTGCGCATTCAGGTTGTGCAAACTCTATACCCTGTAAATTTTTTCTTCCGCACTCCACCCAAAACCAGCTTTTTTTCAAAGGGCATCCAACTCGCTTTTTATCTGCTGTTTGGTTTCGGGGTCAGCGTATTTCAGGGCTCGGCCATAGTATTCTTTTGCCCTGGCTTTGTTCCCCAGGTTGCTGTGCGTTGCTGCCAGATTCATCAGCACCAATACATCGGTTCCATCAAGGGCGAGTGCTTGTTCAAAATACCCCACAGCCCCTTTGAAATCGCCCTGCTGGGCCATGCAGGCCCCAACATTGGAATAGTTGACCAAATCCTTCGGATACATCTGAATAAGCTCGTTAGAAATGACGATGATGTTGCCGCACTGCGATTCTTTGGCGGCAAACATTTCATACAGGTAATCCTGAATGCCCGTGCGCACCAATTCGGCTGCCTCAGCCCTCGGGCGGTCATCACTCCATTTCCAGAACAGGGGAAATTGCTGGGTCAGCTTCAGTATTTCGAGTATTTCATCGGCTTGCTGGTCGAAAAAAAAGAATTTGCCCAGCGTAAAAGTTTTCCCAAAGCGCATATCCAAACGGTCTGAAAAAAAACTTATTCCTTTGTCAATCCAGCCGAGTGCCTCAGCAAAAAGCACAGTGTCTCGGCGGGGTGCGCCGTACATGTAGCCTGCTATTGCACCAGTTGAATCAGTCAGAGTCATGAAGTTGTCAGCTGCATCCCCAGTAGGCCTTTCGGTGGACATGATTATTGCCTCCTTTGTGGCAAGGTTATAGAAATAGTTGAATGCCGAAATGTATAGCTCAGCATCTTTAGGAAATTGATCTTCCCAATCTTTAAAAATCCTCCTGCCAGAATCAGCAGGTGCATCTTTAGGCAATGCCCTGATTGCCGATTTATAGTCCTGGCAATGGGCAGCAAGGCCGGTTAATAAGGCCCATAGGCATAGCACATATCTCATACCCCCTATAAAAAATAAAAATAAACATTGGCAATTCCCTTGCCCTTATTCATTCACGCCTTTTAATCCATGAGTTTTTCCGACCTCGTTTTTCGTGCCATCAATGACGGCGGCACGTTTTATCGAGAGACTCAGCCTGGGCGCGTCCTGGTGGAACCCTGGAATGCGTTCAGCTCCCTTACCTTCTGGATTCCAGTTTTTTACTGGCTGAGCAAACTGAAAGGGGAGTATCAAAGCCAGAAGTTTGTGCTGTGGTGCATGCCTTTTCTTTTTATCGGCGGCCTGGGCAGCACACTCTTCCATGCTTTTCGGGTGTCGAGTTATCTGCTGGTGATGGATTGGCTGCCCATTGTGATACTGACGGTGATGGTGGCAGCTTACCTGTGGGGCAAAGTGCTGGGAAAATGGTGGCTGGGGGTGCTGATTGTGGTCAGCCTGGCTATCCCCAGGTTTTTGCTGGCCAGATACGTGCGGGAGTATGGGCAGGCAGTGGTCAATGCCAATTATTTTATCACTGGGCTGATGATGTTTCTGCCGGGCATGCTCTATATGTGGAAAACCCGATGGCTCGGCTTGGCTGATGTCCTCTTTTCCATCATCTGGTTCAGCCTGGCGTTGTGGTGCAGATATGCCGATACAGTAGTTACAGTTTCTTTTCTGCCAATGGGTACCCACTGGCTTTGGCACGTTTGCTGTGCAGTGGGCGCATTTTATATCGCCAGATATTTGGTGCGCATCAGGCGGGCCGAAGTTCAGCACGCACATTCTTTTTCCCACATATCTTGATTTATAGCCCGAAGTTTGCCAAATTTTGAAGGGCGAATTCAATGGGGCTGTTCCAGTTCGGTCTCCCCTCCACTTCACCAGCATCCTGTCCATCATCAATTTGGCTATCTATAATTTAACTTTTCGCAGTCTGGCTGCCCTGCTGTTTGCCATTGCATGCATTTTCGGCAGCAAGGCCTATGCCCAGGACCCCTACAAAATCTGGAAGAGCAGCAAGTGGGTAGACAGCGTTATGGCCAAACTGACGCCCGAGGAAAAACTCGGCCAGCTGTTTATGGTGGCTGCATTCACCAGCAAGGACAAAATTGACATCCCTGGGCTGACAAATCTGGTGCAGCAATATCACGTTGGCGGGGTCATTTATTTCAGA
>CBDTVD010000076.1:0-7376 GCA_965363965.1 uncultured bacterium | reverse complement strand
GCCGTTGTCACGCCCTCAATTGTAACGCGGTGGCGCGGGTATCGGGCTAGCACACGCTCAGCCAGTTGCCCCCTGTTCATGTAATCTGTTGATGCCAGGTGATACAAGCCAGTGGAAATGGGCAAAAGCAGGGCAAGGGCCTCAGCCACATCTGCGGCATTTATCGGGGTGGCATACTGGTCGGCAGGCAGGCGCAGGTGGTGGGGCTCATCACTGTCGGCCATGGCCATCAGTCGGGCGACAAAATTTTTCCCCCTGTCCTCGTCTCCATATACGTTTGTAACGCGGAGCACCAGGGCACCCCCCGGGTTATCCATCACCAGGCGTTCGGCTTCCAATTTGTGCCGCGCATATGTCCCGAGTGGGTTGACGCCATCCCGCTCAGTATAGGGGCCTCTTCGGCCATCGAATACATAATCGGTGCTGAGGTAAGTGAAGTGCGCTTTATGCGCACGGGCCAGGCTGAGCAGGTTGCGGGTTGATTGCACAGTCTGCTGTCGGCTGGCCTCTGGCTCGGCTTCGCACCTGTCCACATGGGTCAGGGCACCGGCATGCAGAATGTGGGTGGGCGCAAAATCGTGGAGGATGGGGTTGCGCGGATTGGCCGTGTCCACCGTATCCAGGAAAACCGTTCCTGCAGCAGGATATGTATAATAGGTGCCGAGGACGTTTTCGGGGCCCAGCAAGGGCAGAAACCTGTGCATGGCCTGGCCCCCGATCAGTCCGCTGGCGCCGACAATCAGCAGCCTCATGCGCCGAGCATTTCGTCCAGCAATCGGCTGAACCCGTCGAGTGTGAGCATGTTGGCTGCGTCTGATGGGGCATTGTCAGGCTCAGGGTGTATTTCGAAGAAAAACCCGCGAACGCCTATTGCCCACGCGGCTTTGGCCAGCACAGGGACAAAGCCTCTGTTCCCTGCAGTAACACCCGTTGCGGCTGCGGGCTGCTGCACGGCATGGGTGGCATCCATCACCACCGGATACCCCAGCGATTGCATCTCGGCCACCCCGACAAAATCCACAATCAGCCGATTATAGCCGAACATGGTGCCCCGCTCTGTCAGCATCACCTGATTGTTACCGGTTGATTCCACTTTTTCAGCAGGCCAGCGCATCCCCAGCGGCTCGAGGAACTGGGCTTTTTTAATGTTGACTATCTTCTGCGTTCGGCCAGCGGCAATCAGCAGATCCGTCTGCCTGCAGAGGAATGCTGGAATCTGGATGACATCAGCCACTTGCCCTGCCGCCTCGGCTTGGGCACTCTCATGTATGTCTGTCAATATGGGCAGGCCCGTTTGTGTTCTCACCTCGTCCAGTATTCGCAGCCCTTCATCCATTCCCAGCCCGCGCCAGCCATTGGCTTTTGAGCGGTTGGCTTTGTCGAAACTGGCCTTGAAAACCATCGGGATGCCAAGCCGTGCCGATTCTGCGGCCACATGCTCGCCGATGGTGAGTGCCAGTGCCTCACTCTCCAATGCACAAGGGCCTGCAATCACAAACGCCCCTTCAGTCAGCTGACTATAAAGGCTCATCAATTCAGGCACTGACGCGCTGCGGTGCTGAGGCTACAAAGTAGGGGTTCAGCAGATTTTCTTTGTTATAGAGCAGGGGCTCGCCGCCTGGAAAAACGTTTACAGTGCATCCAGCCTCAAGCAAAATGGCATGTGCAGCCGCGGTGTCCCACTCCATGGTCGGGGCGATTCGCGGATAAAGATGTGCCTGCCCTTCAGCCACCAGCAGAAACTTCAGCGAGCTGCCTTTGCTCACCGTTGAAGGCTCATCAAATTGGGCGAGGTAATCAGTGGTTTCCTGGTTCATATGGCTTCGGCTGGCGACCACCTTCAGGCCTTTGTCTTCAGCACTCCAGGGCATGGGGCAGAGTGGGGTGCGCGCTCCATCGGGCTCCACTTTCCATGCGCCCTGCCCCTGAACACTGAAATATCGCGTGCCGCCAACTGGCAGGCCAACGAAACCGGCAACAGGGCGGCCATTTTCAATCAGTGCAATGTTTACGGTAAACTCGCCATTGCGTTTGATGAACTCTTTGGTTCCATCCAGCGGGTCCACAAGCCAGCACTGGGTATATCCGCGCCGCGTTTCATATGGCAATGTTTTGTTTTCCTCGCTGATGATGGGCACATCGGGAAACAATCGGCTGAGGGCGGGGCAAATCACATCGTTGCTGGCCTTGTCGGCAAGTGTCAGGGGGCTGTCGTCGCCCTTGGTTTCCCATTGGTCTGCCCTGGTGGGGTCATTGTAAATCTCCAGAATGGCATCGCCTGCCTTGTTGAGGAGATCGAGGAGGTGGCTGACATCCGTGTCAGAAAGCTTGAGCTGGTGGTCCATTTGTTGGTCGGCGGCATTGATGGCACGCGAAATATTCGGGCCCAATACCTTTGCAAAGGTAAAATTCAGGGGGCGTGAGCAACAATATATATCCAATTTGGGACAAAGCCCTCGGGCGAGAGGAGCGTGAAAAACTGCTCCATCAGCAGGGGATGGTCATCTGGCTGAGCGGGCTTTCAGGGTCGGGCAAAAGCACAATCGCCATGGCTGTTGAATACAGGCTGAATGCCGAAGGATACATGACCATGCTGCTGGATGGCGACAACATGCGCGCTGGCCTGAATGCCAACCTCAGCTTCAGCGATGAAGACCGCAAGGAAAATACCCGGAGGGTGGCCGAAGTGGCAAAACTGTTTGCCCATTGCGGCATCATCACCCTGTGCAGTTTTGTGAGCCCCACGGAGGAAATCAGAAACCAGGTGAAGGCGATTGTGGGTGATGACTTTCACAGTGTCTATGTCAATGCCCCGTATGAGGTGTGCGAGGCACGCGATGTAAAAGGGCTTTATGCCAAAGCACGCAGGGGCGAAATCAAAAACTTTACTGGCCTGGATGCTCCGTTTGAGCCGCCGGTAAATCCTGCACTCGAAATCAAAACTGCCGACCAGGAACTCAGCGACAGTGCAGACCTGCTGTTTGACTATATCATCAGCCAGCAGAGGCGGCAGGCCGAGGACTAACCCCCCCCTGCGGAGGGGCGGTCCGCCTACCTTTGCCGCCCTGAAATCAGCAGGCCATGAGCGAGGACAGTTTCAAGCAGATTATCAGCCATGCCAAAGAGTATGGCTTTGTGTTCCCCAGCAGCGAAATTTATGATGGCCTGGGTGCCATTTATGACTATGGCCCCTATGGCGCCGAACTGAAAAACAACATCAAGGACTATTGGTGGAAGGCCATGGTGCAGCTGAATGAGAATGTGGTCGGGCTTGATTCGGCGATTTTCATGTCGCCGAAAATCTGGAAGGCCAGCGGCCACGTGGACAACTTCAATGACCCCCTGATTGACAACAAGGACAGCAAAAAACGATACAGGGCCGACCAGCTGATCGAAGAAAAAATTGCCCAGTATGAGCGAAAAGGAAAAACCGACAAAGCAACGGAATTGCAGGGCGCACTGGACGAGTGCATTCGCGCCAATGACCTGGCAGCCATGCGCGGCTTGATAGAGACCCACGAAATTGCCGACCCCGAAAGCGGAACCCGAAACTGGAGCGACGTGCGCCAGTTCAACATGATGTTCGCCACCAAAATGGGGGCAGTGGCCGACCAGGCTGATGAAACTTTTCTCCGCCCCGAAACGGCCCAGGGCATATTTGTCAACTTCCTCAATGTGCAGAAAACCAGTCGGCAGAAATTGCCATTCGGCATTGCGCAGATAGGCAAAGCTTTCAGAAACGAGGTGGTGGCGCGGCAGTTCATCTTCAGGATGCGCGAGTTCGAGCAAATGGAGATGCAGTTTTTCTGCCGACCAGGCAGTGAGATGGAATGGTATGAGCACTGGAAAGCCAAGCGACTCGCCTGGCACCTCAGCCTGGGATTTGATGGGGCGAAGTATCGCTTTCACGACCATGTGAAACCTGCCCACTATGCCAATGCTGCCGTGGACATCGAGTTTGAATTTCCATTCGGTTTCAAAGAGATGGAGGGCATCCACAGCCGAACAGATTTCGACCTGACGCAGCACCAAATCCATAGCGGCAAAAAAATGCAGTACTTTGACCCTGAGCTGAATCAGAATTATGTGCCTTATGTAGTAGAAACCAGCATCGGCCTCGACAGGATGTTCCTCAGCGTGCTGTGCAATGCTTACCTGAATGAAAAACTGGCTGATGGAACAGAGCGTGTGGTGCTAAAACTGCCCCCCGTTCTGGCCCCTGTCAAGGTAGCTGTGCTGCCGCTGACCAAAAAGGATGGCCTGCCAGAAAAGGCGCGGCAAGTGATGGACACTTTAAAACTCACGTATTCCTGTGCCTATGACGAAAAGGACTCGATTGGCAAGCGGTATCGGCGGCAGGATGCGCTCGGCACCCCTTATTGCATCACCATAGACCACCAGTCGCTTGAGGATGGCACAGTAACACTTAGATATCGCGACAGCATGGAGCAGCGCAGAATTGCCGCAGAAGAAATTCGCCAGGAAATCAAAGGGGAACTGGCGCTGGAAGAACTGCTCGGCAAACTGTAACCCTGTGGTTTTTTGTCGTTATTCAGGGAACGCATAGGGTATAATCACTGTTTTATTGGCTGACATCTGCAAGAAACAGCATTGGAAGCATTAATTACAGTGAGCGACAAGGCTAAGCTGAGGCTGGCCGACCTGAAAGTGGAAGAGGGCCATAAGCCTGAAGCATTTCTGCGCGTGGGTGTAGTCGGCGGAGGCTGCAGCGGCCTGAGCTATGACATGAAATTTGACACCGAGATCAAACCCGGCGATCAGATTTTCAATGATGATGAATTTCAGATTGTCGTGGATATGAAGAGTTTCCTCTATCTGGCTGGCACTGAGCTCCACTTCAGCGATGGACTCAATGGCAAAGGGTTCGAGTTTCGAAATCCCAATGCCACCCGCACCTGCGGCTGCGGCGAAAGTTTCGCCGTTTAAAAGCAGTACTTTCGGCACAGGCATGTGTCAGCCGTTCATGCAGGGGAGGAAACCGAGATGTTTATAATCCAGGTTTCAGCACCACTTTCACGCAGTTGTCCTCTTTCTTGTTGAAAATGTCATAGCCGTGCGGCGCTTTGCTTAGCGGCAGGCGATGGGTGATGATGTCATCGAGTTTTATTTTGCCGCTTTCAACCCATTCAATCAGGGTGTCAATGTGCTTTTGTACGTTGGCCTGGCCAGCGTGGAGTTTGATGCCTTTATCGAACATGCGGGCAACAGGGAAATTGTCATAATTGCTGCCATACACTCCGATGATGCTGACGTGGCCGCCCCTGCGGACTGCCTTGAAACACAGGTCAATCACTTTGTCGGTGCCTTTTTCCATGTGAATGATGGTTTTCAGGCGGTCGAGTGTTGAACGGTCGGCCTCCATCCCTACGGCATCAACACACACCTCAGGGCCTCGGCCTTCGGTCATGGCCCGCAGGGCTTCTACGGGGTCGCCATCAGTGATATTGATGGTTTCAGCGCCTGACGCTTTCTCAGCCATTGCAAGCCGATAGGGCTGACTATCGAGGCCAATGACGCGTTTGGCGCCTTTAAGCCAGGCGACTTTCATGGCCATCAGCCCGACTGGGCCGCATCCAAAAACGGCGACAGTTTCCCCGCCCTGCATTTGTGCCCAGTCAATGGCAGTGTAGCCCGTGGGGAAAATGTCGGTGAGGAAGAGCATTTGCTCATCTGTAAACTGGTCGCTTATTTTCCTCGGCCCGAAGTCGGCATAAGGCACCCTTACATATTCAGCCTGGCCGCCCTGATATCCGCCATAAAAATCCGTATAACCAAAGAGGGCACCCCCTTTGTTGTCGGCCAAATCTCCGTCAGGGCCATAGAATTCAGGGTTCGATTCCTCGCAGGCACTCACAAGGCCGAGGTCGCAGAAGTGGCAGTGGCCGCAGGCTATCGGGAAAGGCACCACCACTCGGTCACCTTTCTTCAGATTTCCTACGCCCGAACCCACTTCCTCGACAATTCCCATGAATTCATGGCCGAGTGTCATGGGTTTGGCCTGCGGAATAAATCCGTTGTAAATGTGCAGGTCGCTGCCGCAGATGGCCGTGCTGGTAACGCGAATGATGGCATCGCGCGGGGCTTCGATTTTTGGATCCTCGACAGTGTCCACTCGGACATCGTGCATTTTGTGGAAGACAAGGGCTTTCATTTTTTCAGTTTGGTCAGGTTGAGGAACGCGCAAACATCGAATTGGTTGCTGGTACTGCCGATGGGGGCCCATATTTGCAGGGAATTTTTGCATTCGCTCTCTGTCTCCATCGCCTTTTTGTTCATGGGGCTCTCCGGGCCCTGCATGGCACAGCTGTGGAGTGGCTCGCCACAGTCTATTGCCTCTCCATTCAGGGGCGAAAACAGAGAGTATTTGGCTGAGCCTGCACTGATGAGCGCAGATTCAGCCCATTGGGCACTAACAGCAGACGGCTGGGTGCCCTTTGGAATAACAGGCTTAAGCACGGTCTCACTCGGCGGTTCCGTCCGCCTCAGCCCGTGGTGGGGCATCACAGGTCGGCTTGATGCCCTTCAGTTCGCTGGTTTGCAGCAATGGGAACTGGCAGCCAATGGGGTGCTGAAACTCAGCCCAATGGCTGCACTCAGTTTCGGAAGCACCCTGGGGATACTGAAAGCTGAGTCGGCAGACGGAACTTTCAGCCCCACTGCTTCGCAGCCCAGTGCCCAATTTTCCATTGCGATGTGGCCGCACCGAAACCTTGAGTGCTGGGCAGGGCTGAAAGGAATCGGCCCCAGGACTGAGGCATTGAAATTTTTGCCCGTGCCCCCTGGCATTCATGCAGGTTTGTGCTTTGGCCAGGCTGACGGGGTGCAATACACTGCCCGTGCCGAGGTAGCTGAAGGCAGGCGTGCCGACCTGGCAGCGGGTGTGCGAGTGCCTGTAGGTGGCCAGGGAGGCCTGATGCTGGGCTTCAGCATTCGGAGCCAGTCGCTAATGGGCGCATTCACTTATGGGTTCAGCAATGTGCGGCTGCTTTTTGCCCTCAGTTATGGCACGCTGCTGGGGCCGGAGCCTGGTTTCGGGGCATCATTCCATCAGCCATGATCCGCACCCCGTTTTGGCTCGTATTTCTTCTGCTGCTGCCCTGCGTTGGCAGCGGGCAGGCTGACAGCGGCGCTGATGCAGTGATTGATGCTTTTGCGCTGGAAGAATACAATGGCAGCGGAGCGGATGCAGAGGACCTGATAGGCTACTCACGATACATTGACCTCCACCACCTTGATGTGCGCCGCGCGGTTTCGACAGGTGTACTTTCAACCGAAGAAATTGACCGGATCAATGAATACATCGAAGCCAATGGCCCGCTGCTGGCTGTTTTTGAACTGGGCCAGGCAGGATTCAG
>CBDTVD010000075.1:0-7397 GCA_965363965.1 uncultured bacterium | reverse complement strand
GGCAGAGAATAGCAGGTCGCCTTTCCCCACCAGCTGGTCTGCGCCGCCATAATCAAGGATGGTCCTTGAATCTACCTTGCTGGTAACCCTGAAGGCAATCCGTGCGGGAAAGTTGGCTTTTATCACTCCCGTAATGATATTGACCGAGGGCCGCTGCGTTGCCACAATCAAATGGATACCGATGGCACGGGCCAGCTGGGCCAGCCTGGCTATTGGCAATTCAACCTCTTTGCCTGCCGTCATCATCAGGTCAGCGAGTTCATCAATCACCAGGATGATGTATGGCAGCCGCTTGTTGAGTTTTGGGTCGAGTATGCCCTTTTCAATTCTGGTGTTATACTCCTTGATGTTTCTTACTCCTGCATCCTTCAGCCTGTCATATCGGGTGTCCATTTCGACACAGAGGCTTTTGAGGACATTGACAACCAGTTTGGTATCGGTGATGATGGCCTCTTGTTCATCAGGCAATTCGGGCAGAAAATGCTGCTCGATTTTTTTGAACAAACCAAGTTCAACTTTCTTGGGGTCGATCAATACGAATTTGACCTCCTCCGGATGCTTTTTATAGAGGATGGAGGCAATGATGGTGTTGATGCCTACGGACTTTCCCTGCCCTGTTGCCCCCGCCATAAGCAGGTGAGGCATCTTTGCCAGGTCGGCCACTATCAATTCGTTACTGATTGATTTGCCCAGGGCAATAGGTAGTTCAGCTGAGGAATTTCTGAATGCAGCGGAGCTCAATGCCTCCCGGATGCTGACAATTTCAGGTGAATGATTAGGCACTTCGATGCCGATTGTGCCCTTGCCCGGCATGGGGGCAATAATTCGGATGCCAAGTGCGGCCAGGCTCAATGCTATGTCATCCTCCAGATTTTTAATTTTCGAGATTCTTACACCCGCCTCCGGCACTATTTCATACAGCGTAATAGTCGGCCCAATTGTAGCAGAAATTTTTGATATCCCTATTTTAAAGTTATCCAGTGTCTGGATAATCAAATCCTTTTGAGCCTCAAGTTCAGCTGCTGTAACGCACCCTTCCTGAGGAGAATACTGGCGCAATAGATCGGCACTTGGAAAACGATAGAGGCTGGCATTGGCGGGAAGGGGCGTAGCTTCTTCACTGTCTTCCTCAATGGATAATACTGCAGGCGCAGTTTGAATTTCAAGTGTAATTATCTTTTCTTTGTGGGGCTGTGGGGGAACCGGAATTGGCGGGGTTTCAACTTCCGGAAACTCCTCAGCCTCAAGCGGTTCTGCAGTCTCTTCCCTTTCAGGTTCAGATTCAGGCATGGTTTCAGTCTCGATAACCGAGTGGCGCCAGGGAGTGCTTGCTGGCCGCCCCGCGAAATTTGGTTCTGGTTCAATGCCACTACGCACTTTCTCTCTGCGGAAGCGAGTATTGAATTGCAGCTTTGCAGCGGCCTTGATGAGATCGATATTCAGCCCGAAAATCAAATAAGAAACAATAAGTGAAGTGGCAAGGAGCCAGAAACCTATTGGCCCAAGCATACTTTCAAGGCTTTCGGAAATCTGCCAGCCAACTGCTCCGCCTAAATTGATTATTGACGCTGGCAAGGCCGCGGCAAGCAAGGTGCTGCCAAATAATATCCAAAACGTGGAGTGAGCTGTGATTTTGAAGACGGTTGATCTTTTTATCCTGCCAATACTTAGCCCTGCCAGAGCAAGAAGCATAGGGGCAAAAAGAACGCTGACCAAACCAAAGCCCTGGCCAATCAGCAATTCTGCCAGCCAGGCACCCAGTTGGCCCATCCAGTTTTTGGGCAGGCTATCGTTGCCGATTGTGCTTTGGTCCGCTTGCCAACTGCCCAGATAAGAAACCGTTGCCCCGACAATAAACAACGCAATCACGGTGCACAGCAAAGCATAAGTGCTCCCCCAATTGCGCGCCTGCTCTTTAGTTAAGGCCTTGGGCGATGGGCGCCGTTTAGGCCTCTGCAGTTTGGGTGCGAGCGGCGAGGGCAGCGATTTTGGCTGATTATCTCCCTTCCGCTTGGCCTCAACAGGGGCAGCAGGCTGGGGCATCTCGCGCTTGATATAACGGTTTTTGGGTACCGCAGGAATGGGGGCTGAGGGAATTTCTTTATTCATCCTTTCAGGAGTAAACTCTCTGCCTTTGGCTCAGAGTATTTCAAGGCAGAATTGCATGGCATTTTGATGCCTTGCTTCACCATCAAAAATATCATTGCAAGGGCCTGCCCCAGCACCTAAATTTATCCACTTTTCTCCATCCGAATCAGGGCAGATGAGGCCAGGTTATCCACAAAACATGACGGGCAAAACTGGCGCGAAAGCTAAAAAAAAGTTTAATGCGCTAAGTTTAACCTGATGAACATAAGCACTTTATAACTCATGGCACAGGATATGAATTAACTGGATGCATGAGAACATCAAAAAACTCTAAACCTAAAGCCAGCCTCGCCGACCCCAGCCTTCGTGAGGCTATTGAACGATATGAAGCGCTTTATCTGACTGCCGAAAATTTCAGCATCAGGGCTCAAATTTGGCAAACCCTGATCTATCTGAGGGAAAGGGTAAATGCCTCAGTCCCGCTGAAATCTAAGCGATAATGCTGAGTTCTGACCCCCTACCCTACCGCCTTTTTTTGTTTCCCTTTTTGAAATCCTTGAACTTGGGGAAATTCTTCTTCTTTCTTCCACCAGCATCCACCGACATTTTATTGAGGTCAGGCCCGTTGAGGTCATATAACCTGGTCGGTTTTAACTGTGCCCCGCTCAGCTCCTCAATATGGTGCAGCAGCAGTTCATCGGGCATCTTGTCAGTATATGCCTTGCCATAGGCAAAGCGCATATAACTGGCCACTGCATTCAGCGCAGATTCTTTCTCAGAACCCTCTTCCATCCGTGCTACTGCCTTCAGCATCGCAGGTATTTGGTGCCCATAAAACCTGAACCGGCTTGCGCCCCTGTGTCCATAGCTCGGCTTTTCAGGGCGAATTTCCTCGATTTCGGGACTCGGTGCCGGATAGGGAGACTCGATATCCAAATCGAAATCAGCAAGCATATACAGGTGGTCCCACAGTTTATGCTTATAATCTGGCTGGTCTTTGGGCTGGGGCACAAGTGTGCCCATCACTTGCACAACCACACCTGCGGCCCTGCTGCGCGTTTCTTTGTCCTCGATTGTTTTCAGGTGGGCCACCATCTGCTGCACCCCACGGCCATATTCAATCAGCGGCAACCCTGCCCGGGCGGTATTATACTCCATTAAACTGCAGCGAAGCTACGGGCGCGCCAATTTCATCTTGGCGTATTTCAGCAGTATCTGTTTGCTTCCAGCTTCCTGAAACAAAATCATAGCCTTGGTTTGGTCCCCTTTGCCATCAATGCTGATTACCTGTCCAAATCCAAAGCGATTGTGCTCAACCTGATCTCCCACTGCCAAGCCATCCATTGCTTCAGCGATAAAATTGGGGCTGGGCTGATAGGCTGATGGAGCTGACACCCTTGCTATGCGGGGCACAGAATAGGCAGCAGCCGGCCGATTTCCCTCACGCTCAATGTCTCTTAATTTGGATGGATAATCCAGGTGCCTGGCACTTATTTCATCTATAAACCTGCTCGGCTCATTTCTGACGATATTGCCAAACCTGAATCTTGAATCGGCATAGCTCAAAAATGCCCTTTCACGGGCCCGAGTCAGGGCTACGTAAAATAGCCGGCGCTCTTCTTCCAGGTCCTCCCTGTCCGCCAGCATCATCTGGCTTGGGAACAAGTTTTCTTCCATGCCCACCACAAAAACGATTGGCCATTCAAGGCCCTTTGCCTGGTGGATGGTCATCAGTGTTATTCTGTCCAGGCTGTCATCTTTTGTGTCGGCATCTGTAAGCAGGCTGATGTCCTGCAGGTAATCTGCCAGTGTCAGCTCAGGCTCACGCTCACTGAACTCCTGCAAGCCAGTGAGTAATTGCTGTACGTTTTCATATCGGTTGATGCCCTCTGGTGTTTTGTCCTCATTCAGCAGCCTGAGCAGGCCGCTTCCTTTTGCTATTTCCAGCCCCGCATCATATGCAGTCCGATTTTCTGCCTGCAGGCCCAATGCCTGTATGGAATTGGTAAAATCATAAAGGGCTTTGGCAGTTGAGCCGGAGAGCCTATGCTCCTTCGGGGCATCATGAATGATTTGTGCCGCCGAAAAAAGGGGTTTATCTATCGAGGCGGCAAAAATCGCAATTTTATCCAGGCTGGTGTTCCCTATGCCACGCAGGGGATAATTGACCACACGCCTGAATGCTTCACTGTCACTGGGATTGATAACCAGCTTAAAGTAAGAGAGCAGATCTTTCACCTCCTTGCGCTGATAAAATGATAAGCCCCCGATTATTCTGTAATCAAGGCCGGCGCGGCGGAGGCCCTCTTCAATAGCACGGCTTTGGCTGTTTGTGCGATAGAGAATGGCGAAATCTGCATTTGGCCTTTTCAGCTGATATTTTTCATCCTCAATAAACTGGGCCACCATGTTGCCCTCTTCATTATCCGTGAGCGCCTTGAAGACCTTTATCTTCTGCCCACCGGCATTCTCCGTCCAAAGGTTTTTTTCGAGTTGCTTGGTGTTTCGCTTGATGATATCACCTGCAGCCTCTACAATCGTCTGAGTCGAACGATAATTCTGCTCCAGCCTGAAAATTTTCAGTGAAGGATAATCTTTCTCGAAGTTGAGGATATTCTGGATATTGGCTCCCCTGAAAGAATAGATGCTTTGTGCATCATCACCCACCACGCAAATGTTTTGAGTTACTGCGGCCAGTTTTTTGATGATGAGATATTGGAGGTGGTTGGTATCCTGATACTCATCCACCATCACAAACTTAAATTTCTGCTGATACTTGTTGGTAACATCAGGGTGCTGCTGAATCAGCCTATAGGTGTTCAGCAATATGTCATCAAAATCCATTGCGCCGGCCTTATGGCAGCGCTGAACGTATAGGCTGTAAATTTCACCAATTCGGGGTTTCCCTGCCTCTGCATCCGATTTCATCAAATCAGCATTATTGATGTAAGCAGATGGCGTGATGAAATTATTTTTTGAAAGCGAGATACGGCTGGCTAATGGACCAGGTTTATAATTGTCGGCATCAAGGTTCTGCTCCTTGATAATCTGCCGCAGGATTGATTTGGTATCATCTGCATCATAGATGGTAAAGTTTGATGGGTACCCCAATTTCGAGGCTTCAATCCGCAGAATTTTGGCAAACACACTGTGGAAGGTGCCCATCCAAAGGTTCTTCGCCTCCGCCCCTACCAGTTCCTCAATCCGGTGTCGCATCTCTTTCGATGCTTTGTTGGTAAAAGTGAGTGCAAGGATGTTGAAAGGATCGACCCCTTGGGCCAGCAAATGGGCAATCCGGATGGTGAGAACGCGGGTTTTACCTGAGCCCGCGCCGGCCACAATCATCATTGGCCCCTCTACATTTTCCACCGCCATCCGCTGAATGGCATTGAGCTGGTCGAGGTAATTGGACATGTTATAAAAGGACGAAAAATGGACTCATTGAATTCTGAGCCAGATCATTCATGGTAATCTGAATCAAGAATTTCAATTGATAAAAAGAGAATAGGCCCCTTGGGCCGTTGCCCTTGCAGAGGAAGACTGAAGCCTATTTTGCAGCAGCAGCCTTGGCAGCTTTTGCGGCAGCAGCCTTGGGCGAAGTGTACCGTGCCTCTTTGATGCGGGCATCTTTTCCTTTGGCCTTGCGGAGATAAAAAATCCTGGCACGGCGCACAATACCGCGCTTGTTAACCACAATTTTTTCGATGTTGGGGCTGTGGATGGGGAAAATCCGCTCTACGCCAATCCCTTCAGAAATTTTGCGAACAGTAAACGTTTCGCCAGAGCCGCCATTTCGGCGCTGAATCACCACACCCTGATAGAGCTGGATACGCTCTTTGGCACCTTCACGAATTTTATAGTGAACCGTTACCGTGTCGCCAGCCTTGAAATCGGGAACTTCGACTTTGATGTAATCCTGCTGGATGAGTTTGATGAAATCTTGCATGGCGGTCTATTTGGTTGATTCTTTCCCCGTGGCTGGGTGAGAAATTGAGGCCGCAAAGTTAGGGCTAAAAGAACTTGATTTTGCGTGCTGCAAAGGCAACCATCCGCAGCAAAATAAATCCGTGTGTAAACCGGCTGATATTGGTGTCGCCATAGGTCCGCTCACGGTATCTGATGGGCAATTCGGCTATTTTGAGATTAAGTTTATATGCTCCAAAAATCAGGTCGAAATCACCGAATGGATCAAAATCGCCAAAGTAACTGCGGTTGGCAATCAGGCGATAATAATCATCGCGGAAAATAACCTTGGTACCGCAGAGGGTGTCTTTAAAAGGCTGCTCAAGCAGAAAACTGAATACTATGCTGAAGAATTTATTGCCCAGCACGTTCAGCGGCCGCATGGCTTTCTTCTCCATTTGGTACACCAATCGGCTGCCATTCACAAAATCTCCTCGGCCACTGGCAATTGTCTCATAGAATTTCGGGAGGTCTTCTGGTGGAACGGTCAAGTCAGCATCCAATATCATCAATATGTCGCCCGTTGCCATGCTGAACCCTTTGCGCACTGCATCGCCCTTGCCTTTGCCATCCTGCCGGCCAATTTTTATGTCGTGTGAGTCTTTATATTTCTCGGCTATGCGCTGAATTTCCCCCCAGGTATCATCGGTTGAATTGCCTTCGATGAAAATAATTTCTACTTGTCGGCCAAAAGGCGGAATCCTTTTCACAGCATCCTCAATGTTACCCATTTCATTCCGCGCGGGAATAATTACCGAGGTGCTGTACTGCTGAGCATATTCATCTTTTGAAGCCCGATTTTCAGGCCGAGCAAAGGCGTAAAGGTTGATGTTAAAATGCCGGATGATTGGCAGCGGTGCAATAAATCGATTTATCAGCGGGCTTATGAGTGGGATGTTGAACGGAATCAGCATTCGCCGTGCAGTGCGGTAAACTTCAAAGCCACTGAGCCTGAGCAAGTTATTCAGGTCATGCGTACTCAGCCAGTTCTGCCTGGGTGTATGTTTTTTCAGGCCGAGCCAGGTTACAAACCTCAGCCCAGGCTCCCAAAGCCAATTATAATATCCAATGATGATTTTGGTGCGGCTGTGGGCAACCTTATGCAATTGCTCAAGCACCATTTGCATATCCGAAAGATAGCCTACAACATTGCTGATGACAATCAAATCAAACGGGCCCTCAATTTCCAGCGCTTCTGCAGCTTGGTGATGAAATTCGATGTCAGGAAAACGCCTGCGCGCCACTTCAATCATTGCTTCACTGAAATCAATGCCCACTTTGCGCATGGCTCGCATTCCATTCAGCAAGTCCCCGGCTCCGCATCCAATTTCGAGCACACGCAAATC
>CBDTVD010000074.1:0-7443 GCA_965363965.1 uncultured bacterium | reverse complement strand
GGTGCCACCCTGGGTTTTGGGTTTCCGCTCCCCAAAAAAATCAGCCCCCGAAAAGATTGGAGTGCAGTTGATTTCTCGGTGGGTTATTTTGCTTCGAAGCAAAATGAAACGCCCGCTTATCAATTCAACCAGATCAGGGCAACACTCGGCATTCATTTGATAGACCCCGAATGGTTCAGGCGCAGGCAAATCGATTAGTATGGGCGGTGCTGACACTTTCAATGTTTGCCTGCACCAACAAAAAGGAAAAAATCGAGGAGCTGACACAACCTGCAGAAATGCGCGAAGTATCGAAAAACATTGAAGCCATTTACAGCGACTCCGCCGTTGTCAAAGCAAAACTTCGGGCACCTGAAATGGTCAGGATTACTTCGGGCAATGAGAGGATGGAACTGCCCAAAGGATTAAACATAGATTTTTTTGATGATGACCTGAATATAGAGAGCACTTTGAGGGCCAATGAAGGAGTGCGGTATTTGAATACCAGCATCACCAGGTTGCGGGGAAATGTTGTAGCCATCAATAAGCAAAACGACACCCTGAAAACCGAGGAACTTTTTTGGGATGAAGACAAGCAGAAAATCTATACTCAAAAATTTGTACAGGTTCGCACTGCCGATGAAACTGTGCTTGCCGATGGTTTTGAAAGTGACCCAGAGTTTAAAAACTATGTGTTTTATAAAATTCGCGGCACCATAGCAGTGGCCAAGCCCGAATAGCAATCGGGTAATTTTGCCCTTTAAAGAGGGGCGAGAATGGCAGCAAAGAAAGATTCAGGAAAAGAAACGCCCCTGATGCGCCAGTATCATGAGGTAAAAGCCAAATTTGCTGATGCTATAGTTCTGTTCAGGATTGGCGACTTTTACGAGACCTTTGGAGAGGATGCAAAAATTGCCGCTCAGATTCTCGGCATCACCCTTACTCGCCGCGCTAACGGTGCTGCTACCCATGTTGAACTCGCCGGTTTTCCACACCATGCAATAGACACTTATTTGCCCAAGCTGATAGCCGCTGGCAAACGGGTGGCGATCTGTGAGCAGATGGAAGACCCGAAGCAGGCAAAGGGCATTGTAAAAAGAGATATAGCCGAGGTTATCACGCCAGGCACCGCTACCCACGGAGGTGCATTGGATGCCAGCCGGGCACAATATCTTGGGGCTATTCATATTTCTGGTGACAGCGCGGCCATCTCGCTGGCTGAAATCACAACTGGTGAGTTTCTGGCTGCCAGCGGATCAAAGGCCGAAATGCTTTTGATACTGGAGCAATATCGCCCCAAAGAATTGCTGCTGAGCCGCACCCTTGCACGTGCGGAAGCAGAAATTTTCAGGGATTATTATCTCTATCCCCTGGATGATTGGCTGTGGACAATCAGTTTTGCCGAGGAGCGGATGATGAACCATTTCGGCACAACTACACTGAAAGGTTTCGCCCTCGACAAACTGGATGGTGCCACCATTGCCGCCGGGGTAACCCTGCATTATCTGCAAGAGAATCGGCATGGTGCATTGCCGCACCTCAGTTCACTCAGGCTGCTCAGCACTGAGGGATTCATTGGGCTGGATTCATTTTCAGTCCGAAATCTGGAATTGATCAGCAGCATCTGGCAGGAGGGTAAAACCCTATATGACGTGCTAAACCACACATTGACCCCTATGGGAGCCAGGTTATTGGCGAAATGGGTGCAAATGCCCCTGACAGACCTGGCAAAAATCGAGGCACGGCATGATGCTGTCGAGTTTTTGATTGAAAACGAGAACCTGGACGGCGAAATCTTAAGTCTGCTGAGAACGGTTGGCGACCTGGAAAGGCTAATCGGCAGAATCGGGATGGGGAAAGTTTCGCCGCGGGAACTCGGGCAGCTTTCTGAAAGCCTGCATGCTATTTTTAATTTAGAAAAACTTAGGGCTGAGGCAAAGCTGCCCATATTGCCTTTGATCTTCCCCTCAGCACTCGCCGATAGGTTGGCCAGTGCACTCCAGCAAAACCTGCCCGCTGCGGTAGGAAAAGGTGAGGTGTTTAAGCAAGGGTTCAATGCGGAGCTGGACGAGTGGCGCACCCTCGCCAATGGTGGCAAAGATTATTTGTTGCAGATACAGGCCCGCGAAGTGGCAGCCACTGGAATTTCATCGCTCAAAGTCGGATTTAATAATGTCTTCGGCTATTACCTGGAGGTTACAAATGCCCACAAGGCCAAGGTGCCGCCACAGTGGATAAGGAAGCAAACCATCACCAGCGGAGAACGATACATCACCCCTGAACTAAAGGAATATGAAGAAAAAATTCTGCAAGCCGAAGAACGGATAGCAAGCATTGAAGCGGCAATGTTTCAGGAACTGATTGCAGAAGTACTCCCCTACTTACCCGTTTTACAGGCCAATGCTGCCATAATCGCCAGCCTTGATTGCCTGCGAAGTTTTGCGGTGCAGGCCATACATCAGCATTACTGCCGCCCCGTGATGAATGAAGGATTTGAAATTGATATCAAAAATGGGCGGCACCCTGTAATTGAGCAGACACTGCCACTGGGCCAGCCCTATATCCCAAATGATATTCATCTGGATAATCAGCATCGCCAAATGATGATTATCACTGGGCCAAACATGTCAGGCAAATCAGCCATCCTCAGGCAAACGGCTTTGATTGTGCTGATGGCACAGATGGGCAGTTTTGTGCCTGCTGATGAGGTCAGGCTGGGCATTGTAGATCGGGTGTTTACGCGAGTAGGAGCCAGTGACAATCTGGCTGCGGGAGAATCCACTTTTATGGTTGAGATGACAGAAACAGCCAGCATCCTGCACAACCTCTCCAGCCGAAGCCTGATTCTGCTGGATGAAATAGGGCGCGGTACCTCGACCTATGATGGCATTTCGCTGGCCTGGTCAATTGTCGAGTGTTTGAGTGAGCATCCTCTCAGGCCCAAAACCCTCTTTGCCACACATTATCATGAGCTGAATGAACTTGAAACCAGCCACGCCACCATTGTAAATTACAATGTCAGCGTGATGGAATCAGATGGCAAAATCATTTTCATGCGAAAGCTCGCTCTCGGTGGCAGCCAGCATAGTTTCGGAATCCATGTGGCGCAAATCGCAGGTTTGCCCCAGCCCATCCTGACCCGGGCACGCGAGATATTATGCCATTTGGAAGACCAGCGAAACGCCATCAGCAGCGATGCCGCCGGCATCCCTGCCAAGCCTAATTATCAGTTGAAACTTTTCAGTTATGAGGATTCAATCGGTGAGCGAATGAAGGACGAGCTGAAGTCATTAAACATCAATTCATTAACTCCGCTTGAGGCCCTAATCAAATTGACGGAATGGAAAGAGTGGATTGGCAAGGCTGGTCGCAGCCAAAAAAAAGTGGGCCAAAGTGTTGCGAGCAAGGATGAATGACCTTACTTTTGCACCCACAATTTTAAAAGGAAGAGGCAATTGAGCCCTGCCAAAAATTGGAGAAATGCGGGAATAGCTCAGTTGGTAGAGCACGACCTTGCCAAGGTCGGGGTCGCGAGTTCGAGTCTCGTTTCCCGCTCCCTTTTTAAAGGGAGCGACTTTTTAAAAAGGGTCAATATTAGCCCCCCGGCGCCCTGGTGGTGGAATTGGTAGACACGCGGGACTTAAAATCCCGTGGCCAGTGATGGCCGTGCGGGTTCAAGCCCCGCCTGGGGTACAGGAGGTTCGGTGTCAATACTTTGACGTTTGCTATTATCTCTCTTACCCCTCTTTCTTTCAATCTATGTTCCCCCAAGATTGAGGAACGATTCCGCCAGAATCCTTGAACAAAGCGGGCGGGTGGCCGTTTACCATTTCAGAAAACCAAAACTGAAAACTCAAAATGTCAAACGCAAACGAAAAAGCAGTAAGCACACTGCGCGAACTCGCTGAATTTATCGAGGACGGAAACCGCGGCTACCAAAAGGCAGCCAGCGAAACTGAAAATGTGGCTCACAAAAACTTCTACCTTGAAATTGCCAATCAAAGGGCTAACTTTCTGAGTGAAATCAACCGAGTAATTGTGGATCATGATGGAAAACAAGAGGATAGCGGCACAGTGAAAGGCGCCCTCTACCGCACTTATATGGATGCCAAAGCTGCATTGACTGGCGGTGATGAGGATGCAGTGGTAAACTCCAGCATCTATGGCGAAGAATGGGCACAAAAAGCCTATCGGAAAGCATTGGAAGACGAATCACTCACCGGCGAGGCTCGTCAGGTAGTTGAAAATCAATTTCAAAAGATTCTTCCTGTGATGGATCGCCTTCAGAGTATGAAATCTGGTGTGAACGCCTGATTTCAAAAAACTGATTGTTTTGCAATGAGTGGGGAGTTTGGCGATAATATCGTCAGGCTCCCCACTTTTTATTTATTCCATGTTGTGAAAAACTGCCTGCACATCGTCATCCTCTTCCAGTTTTTCAATCAGCGATTCAACTTCAGCAGATTGATCTTCACTCAGGCTGACTGTTGTTACTGGAATTCGTTCAAGACTTGAGCTCAGGATTTCGATTCCCTTGTCCTCAAGTGCTTTTTGCATGGTGCCAAATTCTGAGAAGGGAGTTGAAATAAATATCCCGCCATCATCATCCATGTTGATTTCTTCAAGGCCTGCATCAATCAATTCAAGTTCCAAATCCTCAATGTCCTGCCCTTCAGCTGAAATTCTGAAGATGGCTTTCCTGTCGAAGTTGAAGTTCTGAGAACCTGAAGTACCCAGGCTGCCCCCGCACTTATTGAAATACATTCGCAGGTTGGCCACCGTCCTGGTGGTGTTGTCGGTGGCTGTTTCTATCATCACGCCTATGCCATGCGGGGCAACGCCTTCATAAAGCACCTCAGCGAAGTCCTTTTCCTCTTTGCTGCTGGCCCTTTTAATGGCACCATCAATCCGATCTTTGGGCATGTTGACACTTTTGGCATTTTGAATCGCCGACCTCAGCCGGGCATTCAGTGCAGGGTCGGGTCCGCTTTGCTTGACTGCCATCGCAATCTCGCGGCCGAGCCTGGTGAATGCTTTGCTCATCGCATCCCAGCGTGCGAATTTTTTTGCCTTTCTGTATTCAAATGCCCTTCCCATACTGCTGTTACTCCGTTAGGCTGGCAAAATTAATTTGCGCCATGACTATATCCCGTCAGAACATAAGATGGTATAACAGTGTCAATCCATTGACCCACCAATTTTAATGGCATCAGTTAAAGTATATCCGGCGTATTTCCGATACGCCTGTGTCAGCATAATCGTGATGTCAGCATTGACGCTGATGTACCTCGGCAGGGGATTGCTGATTCCCCTCAGCATTGCGGCACTCATCAGCATGCTGCTGCTGAGTGTATGTGCACGGTTTGAGAAAATGGGAATGAATCGGGTTTTTGCTGCGGTCATCAGCATCATCCTGGCAATTCTGGCTGTGGCCATTTTATTTTTCTTTTTGGGCAGGGAGATTGCCAGCCTGGCCAATGACCTGCCCAGTTTGAAAGGGGCAGTGGATGGAAAACTGCAGGGACTGCATGAATGGGTTGAAAAGGTTACAGGAATATCGCCAGGCGAGCAGGTTGAATGGCTGAAGAAACGCAGCGGCAGTGCCATGGAAAGCGGGGGCACAATGATTACCTCTACCCTGAGCGCAACGGGAAACGCGCTTGCGCAGATTGCACCCATCCCCATCTACATTTTTTTCTTCTTGCTATATCGCGATAAGTTCAAGCGGTTCATGGACAAAATTGCCAGCAACAAAAACCTTGACAAAACCGACAGAATGGTGAGTTCCATCAGAAAAGTTACCAAAAGCTATCTGACAGGGGTCTTTCTGGTCATTTTGATCCTTGCTGCGATGAACTCTATTGGCCTGATGCTAATCGGGATTGACCACGCCATTTTCCTCGGGTGTTTTGCTGCACTGCTCAATATCATTCCTTATATTGGGGTGCTTATTGGGTCAATTCTGGCAGTACTGATGGCACTGGTTACCAAGGACAGTGCGGGTTATGCTGTCGCTGTTTTTGGGCTCTTCACCTTCAACCAGTTTATCGAAAACAACTTTCTAACGCCCAATATCACTGGGGGAAAAGTGAGTGTAAACCCTTTGGCTACCATCATTGCACTCATCATAGGCGGTTCAATATGGGGAGTTGCGGGAATGATCATCTTTATTCCGCTGTTGGGCATAGTCAAAGTAATCTGCGATAATGTGGAAAGCCTTCGCCCGCTGGGATATCTTATTGGCGATGAGGGCACTGAAGAACTCGAGATGAAAAAGCCCAAATGGCTCAAGCGTCTCCGGCGCGATGATGACAGGCCATTATCATCAAAGCCATCAGGCGTAAAACTCTGAAAATAAATAAGGGCCTTGTCGGCCCTATTTATTTTCAGTTTTCCACTGAATTTATCTTAGGTCAACCACCTGAACACCAGGAAATTTACTTTTTTCAAAGCTGAAAAAATTGTCGGCCATATTTACGTTGGGCTCCAGACCGGTGATTTCATAGGTATAAATGTTGCCATTCTTTTCAAAGATTTCACTTTTGTGGATGCTGTAATTGGCTTTGTCGATGTAGAGTTTAACCTTGAAAAAAGATTCTGACTTGTTGGTTGGTGTCAATTCCACCAGGCTAACTTGTTTGCCATTGAAAACCTGGTCGCCCATATAGGCATAATTAAAACCTTTATCATATGATGTAAAGATGTCCGATGGGTTTACAGGCATGTCCTTGGGGTTGTACTTATCAACAGTAACTTCATTGTCTGATTTCAGATAGGTCCACACAGATTTTCCGTCGGTCATAATCATCTGCTCACCCAGGTCAATCTTGAATTTGTCCTTTTTTAAATAGAGGGTTCCTTTCTGCTGTTCCTGGAAATTCTGGGCCTGCATTTTCAGGGTATATTTAAAATCGGCCTTGATGGACGAGAAGGATTTATAGCGCGCACTGGTTTTATTCAGGATATCTTTTCCTTTGCCAGCATCCTGTGCCATTGCCCCGAGGGCGAAAGAGGCAGAAAACAGGAGCATAAGGCCTTTCTTAATGATAGTCATAGCGTTGTGGTTGGGTTCGATAGGTTCTCCTCTCAGTTTGTCAAAAAGCGGGCCAGCTCATTTTCATCCGCCACCAGCACTTCGCGCACCTTGCTGCCTTTGTTTGCCCCAACAATGCCTGCTTTCTCAAGTTGGTCCATCAATCGGCCCGCCCGATTATAACCGAGGTTGAGCCGGCGCTGGAGCATGCTGGTTGACCCCTGCTGGGTCCTTACAATCAATTCAGCAGCCTTGGCAAACATGGCGTCGCGCTGGTCTTCAAATCCCAAATCTTCATCTTCTTCAGCGCTTTCATCTTTGATTAATTCAAGAACATATCTTTCAGGCCTCGGCTGCCGGCTGATGTGCTGGCAAAGTGCTTCCACCTCATCGGTGTCTATGAATGGGCACTGCAGCCGCTGAATGTCGCC